>NZ_JAKUFY010000034.1:0-55194 GCF_022663675.1 Bacillus cereus group sp. BfR-BA-01355 | reverse complement strand
CTACTGATAAAGATGGGAAGATTTCTGTTTCTGATTTGCGTCCGGGAGACTATCAGTTCATTGAAATGAAAGCTCCAACTGGCTATGATTTAAACGTTAAACCAATTCCTTTCACAATTACGAAAGGACAAACTCAAGTTACCTCTGTTACAGCTTTAAATAGTTTAACAACAGGTTCAATTGAGTTAACTAAAGTTGATATTGATCACCATGGAACACTTGAAGGTGCCATTTTCAATATTTTAGACCAAGATGGAAACGTCATCCGAGAAGGTTTAAAAACAGATCAACAAGGAAAAGTAATCATAAATGATTTGAAACCTGGTAATTATCAATTAGTAGAAACAAAGGCTCCTAAAGGCTATCAATTAGATGCATCACCAATAAACTTTACAATTGATAAAGCCCAAGCTACGCCACTACAAATTACAGTTTCAAATAAAAAGATTGAATCTTCTTCAGGTGGAGATGACAAGCCCGTTACTACGCCAAATAAAGAAGAAAACAAAGGCACTGAAACATCTGAAAAACACGAAAACGGAACTTCCGAAGAAACATCGAATGAAACAGATAACAAACAGCAAGATGATCGAAATACGGATAAGCACCTTCCAAATACAGGTCATAAAGAAGATCCTACACAAACAGTAGGTATCGTTCTTCTACTAGCTGGATTATTAAGTATTTTAGCTAAAAAACGCAAAAAAAATTATTAATAATTTTTTCACACCCAATCAATCTCTCAATTGATTGGGTGTTTTTTTATACAAAAAGGACGATACATAAAGTATCGTCCTTTTAACGGGGTGAGGCTGCCCAAAAGTACGGAAAACCTTTGAACAGCCTCGTATTTTCATATGGATGCCTTACATATATCACTGATAATAATTATGAAATGCGGAAACATAATTACCATCAACTGATTCAAACATGAGGAATGAAACCCTACAGTGGTTCCATTCCTCTACATAATCTAAAGTTTGGGTACACTAGATTCATGCAATGTAGGGGCTTTCAGAGTAGAAAGCGAACCTTCGTTTAAAATGATAGCATACATATCTCCCTCAAAAATATGCAAATATGCATATATTGTTTTTATTTCTCAATGTCAGAATATTGAAAAATAAAAGACGCAAAGGTAAAATAAAGTCATTATCCGTCTTCTTTTGTCAGTCAGAGAGAATAGAAGAATAGGAGAGGAAAAAATGAGCAAATCATTGAAACAAAAAATAGTAAGCTCTTTGCTTGCTATATCACTTGCTGTTAGCTTAGCTCCAATTGGGCAAGCAAAAGCGGATTCCACTTCAGAAGTTCCACAAACTCCATCTATTACAAAACAAATTGATCCAAACCGCGCCATTGAACATGTTCGTTTCTTATCTGAAACAATTGGGCCTCGACCCGGTGGAACAAAATCCGAAGAATGGGCTTCTCGTTACATTGGTATGCAGCTTAAATCAATGGGTTATGACGTAGAATATCAGCCATTTCAGGTGCCCGATCAATACGTTGGATTCATTGAATCACCACTATCAACAAAACGTAATTGGCAAGCTGGTGCTGCTCCTAATGCACTAATATCTACAGAAGCTATTACAGCTCCCCTTATCTTTGTTCAAGGTGGGACAAAATTAGAAGATATTCCAAATGAAGTAAACGGTAAAATTGTTTTATTTGAAAGAGGAACGACAGTTACAGATTATAATAAACAAGTTGAAAATGCTGTTAGCAAAGGTGCAAAAGGTGTTCTTTTATACAGTTTAATTGGCGGACGCGGAAATTATGGACAAACCTTCAATCCCCGCCTAACGAAAAAGCAATCTATCCCTGTCTTTGGTCTTGCTTATGCGCAAGGAAATGCATTTAAAGAAGAAATCGCTAAAAAAGAGACAACAATTCTTTCCCTAAAAGCGAGACATGAATCTAAATTAACATCTCTAAATGTTATCGCAAAAAAGAAACCAAAAAAGAGTACGGGTAATGAAAAAGCAGTCGTTGTAAGCTCGCACTATGATAGTGTTGTTGGAGCACCTGGCGCAAATGATAATGCTTCTGGAACTGGATTAGTATTAGAACTAGCTCGTGCTTTTCAAAATGTAGAAACTGATAAAGAAATTCGCTTTATTACCTTTGGTTCTGAAGAAACTGGATTACTTGGTTCGGATTATTACGTTAATAGTCTATCCCAAAAAGAACGTGACCGTATTTTAGGCGTCTTTAATGCTGATATGGTTGCAACAAATTATGATAAAGCAAAGAATTTATACGCTATGACACCTGATGGCTCTACAAACTTTGTAACAGATGCTGCCTTGCAAGCAGGTAAACAATTAAATAATGACCTCGTTCTTCAAGGGAAATTTGGCTCCAGTGATCACGTACCGTTTGCTGAAGCTGGTATTCCTGCTGCTCTATTTATTTGGATGGGTGTCGATAGTTGGAATCCATTAATCTATCATATCGAGAAGGTATACCATACACCCCAAGATAACGTATTAGAAAACATTTCACCTGAACGAATGAAAATGGCATTAGACGTTATCGGAACAGGAGTTTATAACTCGCTTCAAAAACCTATTACTCAAACTGAGCAGAAAGCTGCTTAATCAATAAAAGACCACTGATTTTTATCAGTGGTCTTTTATTGAGAAAAAATATATATGCATAAAAGCATATTTTATCCTACTCATTATCGTATACAATATTAACTGTAACAACACCGATTACAACTAATAAGGAGGCTTTTTCTATTATGAAAAAAATGATTTTAGTAGGTGCGTTAACTTTAGCAGGAATTACCGGAGCTACCGCGTTTATTCCTGAAACAAAAGTCGCTGCTGCCGCTCAAGAACAAAGCTTTACAAAATTTTATTCTTTGCAAACTGGAGGTAGTTCTGAACAAGAACCTATTTCCCTTCAAAAAGGACAAGAACTAACAATTCATCCTAACAGCAAAACTCCTAGTTACAGTGTTTATGACTCAAATCATAACCTTATTGGGCGTTATTCTGATGGTTACGGCCGAATTTTCACTGCAAAAACAGATGGAAATATGTATGTTCAATTTCATGCACCTTACGTTTACTATAGTCCTGTTAGTTTTTCTGTTACTTATACAATCCAATAAAATAAGGGGCCTTTCTCAGAGGCCCTTTATTTTGCTTCCCAATTCACTTTTACAAAACCATCTTTCACCATTAAACCACTTATATTGAATACATACTTTTCATTTGCTTTTAATGTAGCTTTAAAAGTACCTTTTTTCGATTCACAAATCTCCTTTAATTCCTTTATCCCTTCTCCTTGTCTTTCATACAAGCTAAAGCATAAGTTACCACGCTTTGCATCTGTTTCATAAGAAAATGTTACTTCTGTATCTTTTGCATACTCAAGTTCAATATCTTTCCCAGCAATATCCCATGATGAGAATTTTGCCTCGTAACTTGTCTCCCCTTTCTTCTCATTTTCTAAATATATATCACCAGCTCTCCACATATCATCTAACGTTTGAACGAAAGCAAAGCCGCTAAGTAATACAAACATCGCACTTGCAAATATAACAACTAATGTTACCTTTTGCTTTTTCATACCCTTCATCGTATATTCTCCTTCTACTTTCCGGCTATTTCTGCGTGTCATATATAACAAAACTCCAATAAAAAATGGCAATATAATCGCTATAACACTCCACCACTTACTTATTCCACGCGTTTTCGCATCTGTATATACCCATGATGCTACACATACTAAAAGTGCTATAAAAGCCAAAAACATTGTAATCCCAGCTATCTCAAATACTACAAATGGATTAGCGAACCCTATCATGTAATTTATACTCCTTCTTTAAAAATGCCTGTATGACAACATATATAGGAATGTATATGTGCATCATAATAACTATCGTTATAATGACAGATATTTTATGATCCAAATGACTAACAAACTGCTCTAGGGTGACTGTTAATACAATCATCCAAATAGCATGAATGAAAACAACCCATCTCTTTTCTAATTTTCGAGCATTTCGCACGCTCTGTTTCGTATGGTTTATTAGCTCTTCGTTAGGAACCATCTCTCCCGCTAAGCTACTTTTTATCTTCTGATCAAACTTATCTTCCGTCATAAACGAACCCCTCCAAATGTTCTCGAATTTGCTTCTTCGCATAATTAAGGCGGTATTTCACTGTACCAATCGGTATATTTAATATTTCACTCATTTCTTTATAAGAATATTGTTCATAATAGTAGAGTACGAGCACAGTTTTATACTTTTCATTCAATAACTGTATAACTTCCCGTATCATTTCCGCTTCCACTTTTTGAATACATTCTTCTGATATATTTACTTCATCTGCGAAATCTATTTCTCCACCATCTTCTTTATGAAACAAATCCAATATTCGATCTTTCCACCTTTTTTTCTTACGATAAAAATCATAAAACGTACGAACACAAATTGTAGCAATCCATTTTTTATAATTATCCACATAGGAAAGTTGATGCCTTGATGAAAAAACCTTTATCCACGTCTCTTGAAAAATATCTTCCGCATCTTCTTTCGTTTTCGCTAACTTATAGCATAAGGAATATATTTGCTGCTTATATATATCAATTAATTCTTCTACCTTTTCTTCCATCATAAGCCTCCTGTCATTTATATAAGACGACGCAAATTATCCTTTTGTTTGATAAAATTTTATTTTTTTATTATCTCCATACAAAAAGGCAATCACAACATCATGTGATTGCCTTTTATTTAAAAACGAAAGTCCGCTTCCGCTTTTCTTCATTGTCTAGCTCCAGCGGCTAGAATACTCGGTGGCTTCGCGCCTTCCTCCGAGGCAAAGTACGCCTCTCTGTCAGGAGCTCCATCCCCCTCCTATTCTGAACGAGCCGCTTCCGCTTTTCTTTATGTCCAGCTCTGCCTCCTAGCCCCTTCTGTCTAAGAACCTTCCCCACGAGAAGATAAAATGCATCTTCTGTGGGAAAGAACCTTAGCCTTCGGGACTAAACAGTCGGCTCCGCTTTTCTTCATTACATTTTTTCTGGTGCAGATACTCCTACGATTGCTAATGCATTTTGAAGCGTAGTGCGTACTGCTTTCATTAACTCGTAACGAGCTTTACTTAATTCTAAGTTATCTTGGTTTAATACTTTTTCTGCATTGTAGAAGCTGTGTAATGCTGCTGCTAATTCAAATGCATAGCTTGTAATGCGGTGTGGCAGACGTTTTTGTGCTGCATCCGCAACTACAGCTGGGAATTCACCAAGCTTTTTCAGTAACTCTACTTCTTTCTCAGAAGTAACAAGTTTGTAATTCACGTCTCCATCTGCAGCTAATCCTAACTCTTCACCTTGACGAAGGATACTGCATACACGAGCATGAGCATATTGTGCATAGTATACTGGGTTTTCATTAGATTTTGATACAGCTAAGTCCATATCGAAGTCCAAATGAGAATCACCACTACGCATTGCGAAGAAGTATCGCATTGCGTCCACGCCTACTTCTTCCATAAGCTCACGAAGTGTAACTGCTTTACCTGTACGCTTACTCATTTTCATTTTTTCACCATTTTGGTATAGTTGTACCATTTGGATGATTTCTACTTCAAGTGTTTCTTTATCGTAACCTAGCGCTTGAATAGCAGCTTTCATACGAGGAATGTAACCGTGGTGGTCAGCACCCCAAATGTTGATTAGCTTATCGAAACCACGCTCTAATTTATCGCGATGGTAAGCAATATCTGGCGTTAAGTATGTGTAAGAACCGTCATTTTTAATTAATACACGGTTTTTGTCATCACCGTAAGTCATTGAACGGAACCAAGTTGCTCCGCCTTCTTCAAAGATTTCGTCACGCTCTTTTAATACAGTAAGTGCAGCATCGATTTTTCCGTTTTTGTATAATGATGTTTCTGAGAACCATACATCAAATTTAACACGGAAGCTCTCTAAGTCTTTTTGAAGTTTTGCTAACTCATATTTCAAACCGTATGAACGGTAGAATTCATAGCTTTCTTCAGCATCAGCTTTTGCGTAACGATCGCCAAACTCTTCAGCTAAACGTTTACCGATTCCAATGATATCCGCACCATGGTAACCGTCTTCTGGCATTTCTTTATCTAAACCTAAAGCTTGCATGTAACGAGCTTCAACAGAAAGAGCTAAATTATGAATTTGGTTACCGGCATCATTAATGTAGTACTCACGAGATACATCGTATCCTGCTTTTGCTAATACGTTACATAAAGTGTCACCCACTGCCGCACCACGTGCATGTCCTAAGTGAAGGTCACCTGTTGGATTCGCAGATACGAACTCAACTTGTACTTTTTCACCTTTACCAGTGTTCGTTTCACCGTAAGCTTCACCAGCGTTTACGATTGTTGGAATTAAATCTGTTAAGTAGCTATTATCCATATAGAAGTTAATAAAACCAGGACCAGCGATTTCGATTTTTTCAATAGAAGCTTTTGCTTTATCGAAGTTTGCAACTAGTTCTTCTGCAATCATACGAGGTGCTTTTTTCGCAACGCGTGCAAGTTGCATTGCCATGTTTGTAGAGAAGTCACCATTTGTTTTATCTTTTGGAGATTCTAATACAACGTTTGGAATCTGTTCTTCTGTCGCTAATTCTGCCTTTAATACAGCAGCTTGAATTTCTTCTTTAATCAATCCTTTTACCTGTTCTAAGGAATTCATTATTTTGCCTCCTTCAAATTAATTGTAATTGTATATCTGCCAGCTTCTTGTTCACTTAGAAGCAATGCGTACGTTAAGAAGAGTTGTCCTTTTTTCTTTTCATCCGACCATTTAAAAAGAACGTTATCAGTTTTCGTTTGCAGTGCAAACGTACCAAGTTCACTCGTATACGTACCCGTTGTCCATTCACCTTTCACATGCGTCTGACGCATAGAAATAGCACCTGAACGCATAATGAGAACTTGTTCATCTTGAATTTTAATAATTGTTTTCACTTCGCCTTGTTCGTTCGGCTCCTGGAATGTTACATATGTACCTTGACCTTTTACATAGTATTGACCATTTGCTTCAAAAGCAACGGTTTCCTTCCTCGCCCCTTCACGGATTTCTGTTACGAAATGAACGTGTACCGGCAAGCCTGCAAGTTGTTTCTTCACGTCTTGCACACCTTTCAAATGTTATAGATATTAAATACTACTTATAATAAATCACTTTTCCTATCATATCAAAAAAAGACGCTGTCTGTCTGCTGAAAAATCAGGAAAACTCCATTTCAAAAAATAATTCCCTCCTACTTTATTTCATATGATAAAATATTTTTTAAATCTAAATATTCTTTTAATTATAGAGGTGAATTCAATGATACCAACAAAGTTAAAAAAGGGTGATGAAATACGCGTGATTTCACCATCCTGTAGTTTAAGTATTGTTTCAAATGAAAATAGAAAACTTGCTATAAAAAGATTAACTGACATGGGCTTTCAAGTGACATTCTCAAAATATGCCGATGAGATAGATCGATTTGCTTCCTCTTCTATTTCTTCCCGCGTCCAAGACCTCCATGAAGCATTTAGAGACCCTAATGTAAAAGCTATTTTAACTACACTTGGCGGATACAACTCGAATGGTTTATTGAAATATCTCGATTTTGATTTAATTCGTGAAAACCCAAAATTTTTCTGTGGTTATTCTGATATTACTGCCTTAAATAATGCAATTTACGCAAAAACGGGTCTCGTTACATATTCAGGTCCCCACTTCTCTTCATTTGGAATGGAAAAAGGACTCCATTACACGGCTGATTACTTTTTACAATGCTTAACCGCTAATGAGCCTATTGAAATCATTCCGGCGGAAACGTGGAGCGATGATTCTTGGTATATGGATCAGGAAAATCGAGAATTTATTAAAAATGAAGGGTATGTTCCAATTCAAAAGGGGGAAGCGACAGGAGAAATTATCGGTGGCAATATGAGCACACTTAATTTACTACAAGGCACACCATATATGCCAAACTTAAAGGGCAAAATTTTATTCCTTGAAGAAGACAGTTTAACAGGAAAATCGACACTTAAAACTTTTGATCGCTATCTACATTCCCTTATGCAGCAACCTAATTTTGAACATATAACAGGTATTGTAATAGGAAGAATGCAAAAAGAAGCAGAATGTAAGATAGCGGACATTCAAGAAATGATTGCTTCAAAACCTGAACTTGCACATATTCCTATTATTGCAAACGCAAGTTTCGGGCATACAACCCCGATTTTCACTTTCCCAATTGGTGGACGTGCAAAAATTATTTCTAACAAAGAAAAGACATCTATCACTATTTTAGCGTACTAAAAAAGGAGCGAATGAGTCGCTCCTTTTATGGTTTTTCTATTTTTTGCAACGCTTTTTGCGGGATTGACTCTTTCGTTATTTCAGCCCATCCTTTTCCTTGCATACCTTTTGCATAAATTTTTATAAAAGCACCTGCATGCAATTCACGATTTACCATTCTTTTAATAATTTGTTGATTTCCGTCCTCTGTATACCCTTTAAATGTATACAAATACTCACCGTCTTTTTTCTCACCTTTATCTACAACCGCATAATAATCTTGTATTTCTTTATTTGAAAAGAAGTTGTCTACAAAAGCATGTACACCTTCTGTTTTTGTATTCAAATAATACGCTGTTCCCCCTAAAATAATGGCAAATACAGCTAAAACTTTAATGACCAATTTCATACATGCGCCTCCTGTTTTACACTTCTTTCTCACTAATGTTATGTCTATACCTGTATTATACGGAAAAGGGTATACTATACTCTATCGAAAAGTCTTACACAATCCTTACATTATTGTAAGGGATTTTTTCTTACAGCAAGTTCCCAAGAAAAAATTTTTCCGTTTCATACACTTTTATATTATTATTGAATGATACGAATTTTTATTACAAAAATCAAAGGAGACAGTTTTCAAATGGCTATCTTGCAAGGTTTAGCACTATTACTTGTTGTACTTTGTCTATTTACACTTTTCAGTTACCGTGCGCCTTACGGAATGAAGGCGATGGGTGCTTTAGCTAATGCAGCAATCGCAAGTTTTCTTATTGAAGCATTTCACCGTTATATAGGTGGAGAAATGTTTCACAATGACTTTTTACAATCAGTAGGAGAAGCTTCTGGTAGTATGAGCGGTGTTGCAGCAGCGATTTTAGTCGCATTAGCAATCGGTGTTTCCCCCGTATACGCTGTTTTAATTGGTATCGCTACTAGTGGATTCGGTATTTTACCAGGATTTTTCGCTGGATACGTTTGTGCCTTCGTCGTGAAATTTCTCGAAAAGAAATTACCAGCTGGTGTGGAATTTTTAGCAATCCTATTCATCGCTGCACCAATCTCACGTGGAATGGCAATGCTTATGGATCCGCTCGTTAACGCAACACTTGGTAAAATCGGTTCTATGATTTCAGTTGCAACTACAGAGAGTCCTATCATTATGGGTATTATGCTTGGTGGATTAATAACAGTTATTTCTACCTCTCCACTGAGTTCTATGGCACTAACTGCAATGCTTGGATTAACAGGTTTACCAATGGCAATTGGTAGTCTTGCCGTAGCAGCTTCAGCCCCGATGAACTTTATTTTCTTTAAACGATTAAAAATTTGTTCAAAGAAAGATACAATTGCTGTAGCAATCGAGCCTTTAACACAAGCCGATGTTGTCTCAGCAAATCCAATTCCAATTTATATGACAAATTTCGTTGGCGGTGCACTTGCCGGTATTATTACATCGCTATTCCAGCTTGTTAATAATGCACCAGGAACAGCATCACCAATTCCAGGTCTTCTCGTCCTATTCGGATTTAATGACGTTATAAAAGTAACGATTGCTGCTGTACTATGTGGAATCGTTACCACTATTATCGGATACATCGGATCTATTGTGTTCCGCAAATATCCGATCCGCTCTGCTGATGAAATTCGCGGCGTTAATTCGGAAGAGAAAGTTGCATAAGAAAAAGAGTTATTCTCACCTTTTGAGAATAACTCTTTTTTTCATGTCTTGCCATGGTAAATAAGATTATATCGACGATTTTTTTATATATCGACTTACCGACACATTCTGAGCGAGCCGCTTCCGCTTTTATTTCTATCCAGTTACGCCTCCTAGACCCTTGCGTCTAAGAACCTTCCCTGCTAAAAGGTAAAAAGCACCTTTTGCAGGGAAGAACCTTATTCACCGGGTCTAAACAGTCGGCTTCACTTTTACTTCACCCAACCGAGCAGCATTTCCCGCACGAATTTGCTTGCTGCGACTGGTGTTTGATCACTATGGTCGTAGACCGGAGCTACTTCTACTAAGTCTGCTCCAACTACATTTATATTTGAATTTGCAATTGCTACGATGGAATCTAATAATTCTTTAGATGTAATACCGCCAGCTTCTAACGTTCCTGTTCCTGGAGCGTGAGCTGGGTCTAATACATCAATGTCGATTGTGACATAGACTGGGCGTCCAGCAAGTTTCGGTAATACTTCTTTTAACGGTTCTAATACGTCAAATTTATATAAGTTCATACCTACTTCTTTCGCCCATTCAAATTCTTCCTTCATTCCAGAACGAATTCCGAAAGAATATACGTTTTCCGGACCAATTAAATCACACACTTTACGAATTGGTGTAGAGTGGGATAAAGGCTCCCCTTCATACGATTCACGTAAATCAGTATGAGCATCCATGTGGATGATTGCTAAATCCGGATATTTTTTTGCCATTGCCTTAAAAATTGGCCAAGACACTAGGTGCTCACCGCCGAGACCTAGTGGAAACTTATCGGCATCTAAAAGTTTTGATACATACTCTTCAATCATGTCTAAACTGCGTTGTGCGTTTCCGAATGGTAATGGGATATCACCCGCATCAAAATATTTTACCTCTTCTAATTCACGATCTAAATATGGGCTATATTCTTCAAGACCGATTGATACTTCACGAATACGTGCAGGACCAAAGCGAGAACCTGGACGGTAACTTACTGTCCAATCCATAGGCATCCCGTAAATAACTACCTTTGACTCTTCAAAACTTGGATGACTTTTAATAAATACTTTACCTGAATAAGCTTCATCAAAACGCATATTCTTTTCCTCCTTATGTGGAACTTAAGGTATCCCAACCTTTCATTATTTCTCAAATTTGGAGCGAACTGCTCCTCTTTCTCGATTTACCGGTGTCTTCTTTTTTAACAATAAGAAGACGATTTTCTTTACAGGAGTGTAAGTAGCTAGCATGTTCAAGTCTTCTGGACAAACACCTTAAATGAGCTACCTACACTTTATTTGTTCAAACTCGATTTCTTACTTAATTAAATCGCCAACAAATTTCGGTAATGCGAATGCTGCATTGTGTAATTCTTTTGTGTAGTATTTCGTTTCGATTTCGTGGAAACGCTCTTCACTTACTTCTAATGGATCATGTTTTTTAGATCCAATTGTGAACGTCCAAAGACCACTTGGGTAAGTTGGGATGTTCGCTGTGTATAAACGAGTAATTGGGAAAATCTCTTTTACGTCTTTAAACACAGTTGTAATTAGTTCTGGTGTGAACCAAGGGTTGTCCGTTTGTGCAACGAAAATACCATCTTCTTTTAACGCTTTAGAGATTCCAGCGTAGAAACCTTTCGTAAATAAGTTTACTGCTGGGCCTACTGGCTCAGTAGAATCTACCATAATTACGTCGTATTCATTTTCGCTTTCTGCGATGTGTAGGAAACCGTCTCCTACTTTTACTTCTACACGCTCATTATCTAATGCGCCTGCAATTGATGGTAAGTATTGTTTAGAGTACTCAATTACTTTTCCATCGATTTCAACAAGAGTTGCTTTCTTTACACTTGGGTGTTTTAACACTTCGCGAATAACACCGCCATCGCCGCCGCCAACAACTAATACGTTTTCAGGGTTTGGATGTGTAAATAAAGGTACGTGCGCTACCATTTCGTGATAAACGAACTCGTCCTTTTCTGTTGTCATAACCATGCCGTCTAAAATAAGCATGTTTCCGAACTCTTCCGTTTCAACCATATCAAGTTTCTGGAATTCTGTTTGCTCCGTATGTAATGTGCGGTTAATACGCGCCGTAATCCCAAAATGTTTTGTTTGTTTTTCAGTGAACCATAGTTCCATCGTACAATCACGCCTTTCAATGCAAATTTATAATAGGGACATCATTAATGTCCCCTAACAAAAATAAAACAAAACATCCAAAATGTATAGTTAAAAGTACAAAAATACCGAAAATATATTTTAGTCAGAGGGTTCTAACATATGTGTATAAAGAAAACCCTTTCTTAAGAAAGGGTTTTCGTCTCTAGTTCTACTGGTTTACGAATTGGAATTAAGATCATAATACAACCAACTAACACAACAATTCCCCCAACTAAAAATGGGCTTTGTGGTGAAACTGTGTGCCCGATAACTCCTGATAAAATTGGAGCAATCGCACCACCTAACCAACGAACAAAGTTATAAACACCTGACGTAACAGATCTTTCATAAGGTGAAATATCCATTACATAACTTGTATATAATGCATTGTTTAAGCCAGATGCCAATCCTGATAAAACGATAAGAGTAATTTGTAACCACATAATTTTCACAAAGAATAGTGCAATTAAGAAAATCGCAAATACGAGTAAACTCCCCTTCAATAATGTTTTTGGTTCATATTTCCCTTCTAGTTTATGTGCTAAAATTGCAGAACCGTAAGCTAACGCCAGTCCCCATCCGCAAAATACAAAGCCTAATTGAATAGCTGATAAATGCATAATAAGTGGTGAATATGCTAACACAACAAAAAATCCGTAGTAGTATAGCATCCCTGAAATAGCACCTTGCATAAATGGTTTATACTTCACCAAGTTAAGTAATTCCCCTACGCCAGCAGCCTTACGCTTCACCTTTCGCTCTGGTTCTTTTACAAAAAAGAATACTAAAATAAATGCTAAGAAAATTAAAATACTCGTCGCGAAAAACGGATAACGCCAAGAATGTCCACCTAGTATTCCACCCAATAACGGCCCCCCAGCCATACCTAAGCCGATAGCTGCTTCGTATAATCCTACTGCTTCATGAACTTCTTTACTTAATGCTATTAACAGTGTCATTGCTGTCGCAAAAAACATCGCATTTCCTAATCCCCATCCAGCACGGAAAAGAGATAATTGAGCAATCGTTTGCGATATACCGCATATAAACGCAAATACAGTCACAATCGCAAGACCGATTGTCATCATTCGTTTATCACCAAATCTCGATGCAAATATACCAGCTGGTAACATCATGATTGCCATCGTTAAAATATAAGCGGTAAATAACATTTCAACTTGCCAATGCGTTGCACCAATTTTCTCAGCAATAATCGGCAAGATTGGGTCAACTACCCCTATACCCGAAAAGGCAAGAAAGGTAGCTACCACTGTAATCAATCTCCCTAGTTTTTGTTTGCTCTCCATTTTGATTACTCTCCTTTTGTGCTCTCTAAAAATGTTACTGCACGATGTAAACTATCTTCGAGTTCTGCCTTTACACGTTGCATTTGCTCCATTTTTTCGTCTAACGTTTGCACTTGTTTTTCAAGCATATCTTTAATTTCTTGAATCACTTCACGATCACGAGGGTTCTCGCTATTTCTTCTTTGCTCCATTCTTTCTTTTAGTGATAAGAAATGTTGCATTTCTTGAAGTGTGATTCCTAGCACTTCTTTCGCTTCTACAATTCTTTTAATTCTGGCAATATCCTCATCCGTATACAGACGAATATTCCCCTCACTACGTTCTGGGGGATGAATTAAACCAATTTCCTCATAATAACGAAGTGTACGTTTTGTTAAACCGACTTGCTTTGTTACTTCATCAATTTTATACATGTTTATTCCTCCCTTCACTCAATTATTACATTTTACGTTAACGTTAACTTTTCTGCAACTGTTAGACTTTTGTAAATGTTTGTCATATTCAATTGTATTTTCCCTAAAGCAGTTTCATAATGAAAGAAAAGAGATAATAAGGAGATTTTCATATGAGTAAACCACTTATTTTTGCTCACCGCGGAGTAAAAGGAACACATCCCGAAAATACGATGATTGCCTTCCAAGAAGCTGAACGCATTGGCGCTCACGGAATTGAACTCGATGTCCACCTATCAAAAGATGGTGAACTTGTCGTAATTCACGATGAAACCGTCGATCGTACAACAAATGGCGTTGGACTTGTTTCTGAAAAAACGGTAGAGGAATTACAATCATTGGACGCTGGTAGCCATAAAGCCCCTTCTTTCCAAGAAGCAAAAATTCCAACGTTGCGCGAGGTTTTCATTTGGCTTTCCACAACGAACTTACAACTAAATATTGAATTAAAAACAGATGTTATTCATTACCCAAATATTGAGGAAAAAGTTGTTGCACTTGTGCGTGAATATCATCTTTCAAATCAAATTGTATTTTCATCATTTAACCATGACTCTGTTTCATTATTAGCAGAAATTGCTCCTGAAATTCCAAGAGCAATTTTATATGATACACCGATTGCTGATCCAATTGCCGAAGCAAAACATAGAGAAGCAAGTGGATTACATCCAAACTTCCAGCTATTAACGAAAGAATTTGTGCAGTTAGCACAAGAGCAAGGATATGTTTTCCGTCCATATACAATTAACGAATACAAAGATTTACAAACTATGATTGATTATGGTGTAGATGTCATCATTACCGATTGGCCAGCACGTGCCTTTGAGCTCCTTTCTTAATGGAAGGGGCTTTTTTATTTTCGAAATTTCATTGTTTAAAATAAACGAAAACCCTCAATACTAATACAATAACGCTTGTATTAATGAGGGGCTGAAAAAAGATGGATCAAACTATGAATCCAAAACTTAAAAAATATAAACGTCTTTTCTTCACCGCAATGTTTTCTTGCGTCCTTTTCTTCGTTTTTTCTTTTTTTGTTATTATTATAGTTGCAAAAATTATGGGACCTCCTCCTGTTGCGGTCCCGCAAACAAGCGTCTTTTACGCAAACGATGATACCGTTATTGGACAAAGTAACGAAATTCAAAAACGTTACAATGTCTCTCTTAATGAAATTTCACCTTATGTAAAAGAAGCGACCCTTTCTATTGAAGATCAAAGATTTTATAAACATCACGGCTTCGATTTAAAACGGATTGCAGGTGCAATTGTTGCTGATTTAAAAGCAATGGCAAAGGTACAAGGAGCTAGTACAATTACACAACAATACGCGCGTAATCTGTATTTAGATCATGATAAAACGTGGAAACGGAAATTATTAGAGGCAATGTACACTGTCCGCCTTGAAGTAAACTATAATAAAAATCATATTTTAGAAGGATATTTAAATACAATTTATTACGGACATGGCGCTTATGGCATCGAAGCTGCGTCCCGTCTATATTTCGATAAAACAGCAAAAGAGTTAACATTAGCAGAAGCTAGTATGCTCGCAGGTATCCCAAAAGGACCAAGTGTCTATTCTCCCTTTTTGAAAGAGGATCGTGCTAAAGGACGACAAGCCCTCATATTAGATGAAATGGTAGAACAAGGATATATTACGAAGCAACAAGCAGCCTTAGCGAAGAAAGAGCCACTAACTTTTGCCTCATTAGATACGAAAAAAGTAGCAGAGGTCGCACCATATTTCCAAGATGCTGTACAAGCTTCACTTCTTCGTGATGTTGGATTAGACGAACAAGCTTTACAACGAGGTGGCTTGCGAATTTATACAACGCTAGACCCTAAACTACAAGCTGTAGCAGAACAAGCTGTAAAAGATCATATACCTGACACAACAAACATACAAACTGCTCTCGTCTCTATGAATCCAACGACAGGTGAAGTGGCTGCTCTTGTTGGCGGAACTGATTATACTACGAGTCAATTTAACAGGGCTACACAAGCCATCCGTCAGCCTGGTTCTACATTTAAGCCATTTCTATATTATGCGGCATTAGAACGAGGATTCACACCTGCTACGCGCTTAAAAAGCGAATATACTGTATTCACCTTAGGTGACGGTGTTTCAAAGTATAAACCGAAGAACTATAAAGATTATTATGCCGATGATTTCGTAACGATGGCACAAGCTCTCGCAGTCTCTGATAACATATATGCTGTGAAAACGAATTTATTTTTAGGAGATGACGCGCTTGCAAAAACAGCGAAACAATTTGGAATTACAAGTGCATTAAAAGATGTGCCTTCTCTAGCTCTCGGTACATCACCAGTAAAACCAATTGAAATGGTCAACGCTTATAGCATGTTCGCAAACGGTGGAAAAGAAGTAAAACCTACTTTCATTCGCCGCATTATGGATCATGAAGGAAATATATTATACGATGCTCATTTAGAGAGTAAACAAGTTCTCGACAAGAGCAAAGCGTTTGTAATGGAAGAAATGATGACTGGTATGTTTAATAAGAAACTAAGCAGTTATGCTGCTGTAACTGGCCAATCGATGTTATCAAAATTATCAAGAACATATGCCGGAAAATCTGGTTCTACTGAAACGGATAGTTGGATGATCGGATTTACTCCGCAAATCGTAACTGGTGTATGGGTCGGATACGATCAACCTAAATCTATTTCAAACGTAGCAGAACAAGGATATGCGAAGAAAATATGGACTGATACGATGGAGAAAGGCTTAGATGGACAGCCAAAAAAAGAATTTAAACAACCAGGTGACGTCGTAGCGGTTAATATCAACCCAGAGAACGGTAAAATTGCTACAAAAAATTGTCCTATTTCTGTGAAAATGTACTTCGCTAAAGGTACCGAACCGACTGAATATTGTATGGATCACGTCGATGATAAAGAAGAATTTGAAAAAACGACTGAAGAAAAGAAAAAAACAAGTTGGTGGAAAAAATATCTTCCTTGGTAAAAAAAATAGCTGACGGGCATCCGTCAGCTATTTTTTATTCACTTAATAATGCACGGCGCAATTCTTCACCAGATTCGTTCCAAATCGCTTCATTATGTTCTTTCAAGAACGTACCAAGTACTTTTTTAGATGATTCATCCATATGGTCAACCATAATGTGACGCTTCATTGATTTATCCATTTTGTTTACGTGTTCTGGAAGTGATTTATATCCGCGGCGAATCTCACGGTCAACTGTCATTTCACAAGCTGTTACACCTGCGTAATACGCACCTGTCGCAGTTCTTTCAATCGTTACCCAAACAAGCCAAAATGGTTTTCCGTTTGGAACTTCATCTTTATTTGTTAAAAACTTAATACCTTTTTCTACTGTACTACGCGCATGCATCGCACCGATATCAACGAATGCAGTCTTCTCTAGTACATCAACAAATACAGGTGAAATGTTTTCTAAGCTTAATGCCCCAACACCAAATCCACCATGTCCATCTGTTGAATCATTTTTCACGATATTAAAACCGATTTTTTTCTTTTTCTCTGTCATATGTAAAATCCTCCTCACTTAAAAATTATAAAAGGCCAAAAATAGGCGCAATGATGCTATCTAAAAATACAAATACATGCGGAATAACTACCTGAAAAATAGGTTGAATTGTGTAATTACTAAGCGGTGTAATAACGAGAATTAATAACGCAATTGCCCCGTATTTTTCATACTGTGTCATTTTCGCGCGAATATTTGCTGGTGCTAAATCTTCCACTACGCGATACCCATCAAGTGGTGGGATCGGTAATAAGTTAAATACAAGTAAAACGATATTCAGCATAATAAAAATCTGGAAAAATTGAGCTAACGTATCTGCTACTGCAGATGGAATTGAGTATAATACACCAAATTTTAATAAGCTATACCAAATAATTAAACCAATTGCACTTAAAATTAAGTTACTAATCGGCCCTGCAATTGAAACTAATATGCCTGCAAGACGCGGTCTTTTAAAGTTATATGGGTTAACAGGAACCGGTCTTGCCCAACCGAATCCAAGAATTAATACTGCAATCAAACCGATAGGGTCTAAATGAGCCATCGGTGATAACGTTAAACGCCCTTGTCTCTTTGCTGTATCGTCCCCAAATTTATATGCAACATATGCATGTGCAAATTCATGAACGGATAATGCAATAATAATCGCCATTGCTACCAACGGAATTTCGTGCAATGGATATCTAAATAACTGATCCATACTTCATCTCCTCTTCCATATGTCAAAAAAAGAAATTATTTGTTTTTTCGATTGTTCTTCCCCATAATCCGCTATAATAAGAGTGTAACTTACATAAAAGGAGCGATTGTACATGCCATACGTAACAGTGAAAATGCTAGAAGGACGCACAGAAGAACAAAAGAAAGCTCTTGCTGAGAAAGTAACAGCAGCAGTAAGCGAAACAACTGGTGCTCCTGAAGAAAACATCGTTGTTTTCATCGAAGAAATGTCTAAAAACCATTATGCAGTTGGCGGAAAACGATTAAGCGACAAATAATTTCAAGTTTTTTCATAAGAAGTAGCCATTAGCTGCTTCTTATTTCTTTCCTTCTAACAACTCAATAATTCTCTCTTTATATTTTCCTTTTCTTCCATCTTCATAGATTAAATCATGTGGATAGAATAACTTTTGATCCGTTCTTTTCTTACCTGTAATCGCCTCAACAATATCCGATTCACGTGAAAGCTCTCTAAGCTCTCCGTTTGGCATAAGAAGCAGGATTGGCAGACGCTCTTCTTCTTCTCCTGCACGATAAAAGTCATACGGTAAGTCCGATGTTGAATCAACTACTAAATAATACTCCGGATCAAGTCCAATCTTTTTAAATAAACTACTTAACTCCATCCAATTATCTAAACCGTGTTTATCTGTAAACTCTACATATTTAAATAGATTTCGATTCATAAAACGGCGACATAAATCGCTTAAAATTGGATCTTCTTCTTCCTGCCATACTTGGAAGTAGTAATACATAACGTTCTCGTCTAACTTTAAATAATCCTCTACTGTTACTTCTTCTTCAAATAAAGAATAGAAATGAACAGGATGATTTTTAAATGTGTAATACTTCTCGTGCAGTGATTTCGCACGGTGTAAAATCTTCGTTAAAATAACTTCTGCACTTCGCGTTACCGGATGGAAATATACTTGCCAATACATTTGATAACGACTCATAATGTAATGCTCAACAGCATGCATACCACTATTTTTAATGACTACTTGATTCCCATACGGACGCATTACACGCAGTATACGTTCCATATCGAAGTTTCCGTACTTTACGCCTGTAAAATAAGCATCTCTTAATAAATAATCCATACGATCCGCATCAATTTGACTCGAAATCATACTAATCGCTAATTTATTAGTAGACGTTTTTGCAATTACATCTGCTACCTTTTGTGGAAACTCCTTATCAACACGACTTAATACATCATTAATCTCCGTATTGCCAACGATAATCTTTTGCGTAAATTTCTCATGATCTAATGAAAATACTTTTTCAAACGAGTGAGAAAATGGGCCGTGGCCGACATCATGAAGTAATGCCGCACATAAACATAACAATCTATCTTCAGCATTCCAATTTGGTCTGCCATCAAACACATCATCAATCATACGACGAATAATTTCGTATACACCTAACGAATGAGTAAAGCGACTATGCTCTGCACCGTGAAATGTAAAAAATGTCGTTCCAAGCTGCTTAATACGGCGCAAGCGTTGAAATTCTTTCGTTCCGATTAAATCCCAAATAACACGATCACGCACGTGCACATATTTATGTACTGGGTCTTTAAACACTTTTGTTTCGCTGAGTTTGTCGTTTAAATATACCACTTTCCGACATCCCCCTTTCTTTACTACATTCTTACTTTATATTATAAACGAAATGAGAAACAGAAAGAAATGAAAGACTGTATTAATTCCCTTTATAAAAAGAAAAAATCACCTTTACCGAAGTAAAAGTGATTTCCTTTATACATTATTTACCTAAAACGAATTCAGCAACTTCGTCTAAGATCATATCTTTCCCTAGTGGGAAGTAACCTTTGTTTAAGTCTTCATTTTTAATTGTAAATACGTGGTTGTTTTTAACAGCGTTCATGTTTTTCCAAATTGATTCTTCTTGGAATTCTTTTAAGCGCTGAGAACCGTCACCAGTTGTAAATACGAATAAGTAATCTGGGTTGTAATCGATTAAAGCTTCTTTTTGTACTTGTACTAACGGTTTATCAGTTGGTGTACCTTTAACTGCTGGTAGTTTTAAATCATTAAAGATTACGCTACCGTAACCGTAGTCACCGTATACGCGGAAAGCATTTGGATATGCAGCCATTTTCATAAATGTTGCTTCACCAGTTTTAGCGACGATTTTGTCATGTAATTTGCTTGCTTTTTCATCATACTTTTTGAACCATTCTTTTGTTTCTTTTTCTTTACCGAAGATTTGACCTACTTCTTGGAATTTTGGACGCCATTGATCTAATGGAGTGTTTAACATAACTGTTGGTGCAATTTTAGATAATTGATCATAAATCTTTTCTTGACGATTATTTACAAGAATTAAATCTGGTTTTGCAGCAGCTACTGCTTCGATGTTAATTTTATCGCCCCAAGCAGAACCAACTGGTTTAACGTCTTTTAGTTTCTTTTCAATATGTGCATCAATTTTTTCTTGAGATGTATTAGCAGTAATAACCGGTTTCATACCGAAAATTAATAATTCTTCTGTTGAACCACTAAGGTCAGCAATTTTCTTTGGATTTGCAGGAATTTTAATTTCCCCTTTTGCATGTTTTACAGTGCGCTCTTCAGTCTTTGCATCTGCTTTCTTTTCTTCTTCTTTGTTAGAACAAGCTGCAAATAGTACAGAAGTCACAACTAGTACCATTGCTAATAGTGCCATTTTAAAATTCTTCATGTTCCCACTCCTTCTAGCTGTATTTATCTTATAAGTTACAATGAACTATAAGAAACAAATATAACAATTAATTTATATATATTTATTAATTGTTGTTAATAACCCATTCTAACGGGCGTTCAACTTCCCATTCTTATATAAGAAGCTCAACGTCCATTAGAAGTCCCCCCTCTTCACGAGGGGGTTCTACTTATGCTTTTTTACGCAATTGATTACTAATCATCGCTAAATCATATGTTAAACAAATTGGCTTACAGTTTACTGGACAAGGAACGATTTGAGCTTCAATCTCAAATACACTGCGAAGTGTTTCACTTGTCATAACTTCATCTGGCGTTCCTTGTTTCATTAACTTACCTGCTTTTAATGCAATCATATGATCTGAGAAACGAGAAGCGTGGTTTAAGTCATGGATAACCATAACAATCGTTCTACCTTCTTCTTCATTTAATTTTTTCAATAAGTTTAATACTTCTAATTGATGAGCCATATCTAAGTACGTTGTTGGTTCATCCAATACAAGTAATTCTGTTCCTTGTGCAAGGGCCATCGCAATCCATACACGTTGACGTTGCCCGCCTGATAACGCCTCTGCTGAACGATTTGCGAATTCTGTCATTCCCGTCACTTCAAGTGCCCAATGAATGTAACGATAATCCTCTTCTTTCAACGTTCCAAATCCTTTTTGATGAGGAAAACGTCCATATGAAACAAGTTCAAACACAGTAAGGCCAGTTGGCACTTCTGCAGTCTGTGGTAAAATCGCCATTTTCTTTGCGATTTCTTTTGTTGGTTGTTTCTCGATTGCTTTTCCGTCAAGATAAACAGTACCTTTTTTCGCCTTCAAAATACGAGAAGCCGTTTTTAATAATGTGGACTTCCCACAACCATTTGGTCCAATAATTGTTGTAATTTTCCCTTCCGGAATTTCAACTGTTAATCCATCAATAATTAACCCTTCATTATAGCCAACAGATACCGCATCAACTGCTAAAGTTGCCATACAAAAAGCCTCCCTTTATTTTGTCCTCATAAGTAAGTATATGAAATATGGTGCACCAATTACAGAAATAACAAGACCGACCGGTATTTCTGAAGTTGTTAACACGCTTCTTGAAATTACGTCTGCGAATAAGAGTAAAAACGTCCCTATTAGTGCAGCAGTAGGCAGCATAATTTGATGTTTACCACCAACAAGGCGCCTCGCTAAATGCGGAGCCATTAAACCGATAAAACCAATTCCTCCGGCAACAGCGACAGATGCACCAGCTAAGCAAACTGCAATAAATAATAATTTACGTCTTTCCTTTTCTACATTTAAACCAAGACCAACTGCTGTAGAATCGCCTAGGTTCATTACATTTAATATGTGCGCCTTACTAATAGCAAGTGGCAAGAAAATAACCATCCATGGAAGTACACTTAGCACGAACTTCCAATCTGTGCCCCATAGACTTCCTGCTAACCAAATCGTAGCAAAACGAAAATCGTTAGATGTCATCTTCATAGAAAAAATTAAACTAACAGCACCAAACCCGGCTGCAACAGCGATACCAACTAGTATTAATCTCGTTGATGAAACGCCGTCTTTCCATGCTAGTAAATAAATAATAACCGCCGCTAATATTGCACCAACCAACGCGAAGAATGGAAGGATAAATACAGATAAAAATGTACCAGTCCCAACTTTTCCAAAGAAAAAGTAGACGAATATAACAACTGTTAATCCCGCTCCAGCGTTAATACCGATAATACCTGGATCAGCAAGTGGATTTCGTGATAATCCTTGCAAAATCGCACCTGACATCGCTAAAGCAGATCCGACTAGTATAGCAATCACCATACGCGGCATGCGGAATTCAAATAAAATAACAGACTGATCTTCAGCCCCTATTCCAACCAATGACTTTAATACGTCCATTGGCGGTATTTTAAAAGTTCCTGTATTTAAACTAATAAGAAATATAGAAACGATTAGTCCTACTAAAATCGTTAATATAGAAATGTTCTTTTTTGTTAAGACACTCGTCCTCACATCTTTCCTCTCCCTTCATTACGTGCTAAGTAGAGGAAGAATGGAACCCCAATTAGCGCTGTAATTGCTCCAATTGGCGTTTCAAATGGCGGGTTAATAACGCGAGATAACATATCTGCACATTCAATTAACAGCCCGCCTAAGACCGCAGAACATGGAATAACCCATCTATAGTCCGAGCCTACAAGGAAACGAGTCATATGCGGGATTACAAGACCAACAAATCCAACTGATCCTGCCATGGAAACTGCGGAACCCGTTAAAACAAGAACAAGTACTGTTCCGATAAATTTAATTAATGTCGTATTTTGACCAAGTCCAATCGCAATTTCTTCACCGAAGCTCAAAATTGTAATATATCTCGACATCATAATTGCGATAAAAAGACAAACAAGGCCAATTGGCACTAACATATTAATACTTTGCCATTTCACTCCAGCAACTCCGCCTGCATTCCACATGCTCACCTCTTGAGCAAGATTAAAATACAATGCAATTCCAGATGAAATTGCCCCTAATAGAGCACTAATAGCTGCACCTGCTAAAGCTAATTTCACAGGTGTTAATCCACCTGGTGAAGAAGACCCAATTCCATATACAATGCTTGCACCAAACGCAGCTCCAATAAAAGATGCAATAACAAACATCAAATAAGGTGAATTAGGAAAAAATGCATACATAATTGCAATTCCAAATACTGCACCATCTGTAATCCCCATTAACGATGGTGAAGCAAGTGGATTTCGCGTCATGCCTTGCATAATTGCTCCTGATACCGCTAAAAAGGCACCTGCAACTACGCCCCCTATTGCTCTAGGCATGCGAAGCTCTTGAATTACGTTATGATGTGTAATAGATCCATCAAACTGAAATACAGCTTGCCATACAGTCTTTAAACTAATATCTGCAGCCCCAAAAGAAATAGAAACTGCCATGCTTAAAGCTAACAAAACTGTACCCGCTACTAAAATAATAGAAGCAATGAGCGGTCTGCTCTTAATCTCTTTAACATTCTCTTCTTGCTGTTCTATACTGCTTGCGCTCGCTTCCATCCCTCAACCATCCTAACCAACAACATATATTTATTAAAATGAAATTTATTCTCAAATAGTAATAAAAAAATTAGGTGAATTGTTATTTTCCTGATAATGATTCTCAGAATCAGACACTTCTATTCTACCTATCGCTTTAAAAGACTGTCAACCATTATTTTGAAATACAAATTTATATAAATTAGAACTTTAATACAAAAGTTATATCCATCCTTTAGAAAACGTTCGTCCACACAAGAGCACTTTCGCAGAATAAATCGTTCCTCTTATGGGCATAAAAAAGAAGAGTAATCTTTTCACTCTTCTTTTTCTTACTTATTTAACTTTGCTTCAATTTTTACGATTAACTCATCTTCTGTTGGAGCCGCAACTGGACGGTTATTTACAAATGCGAATGATTTTTTACGACCAGGACCACAGTAAGACTGACATCCAACTTCAATCGTTGCACATGAATCTACTTTTTTTAACTTCGGAACTAACGTTTTAACGTTCGTTGCCTGACAGTCATCGCACACGCGAAATTCGTTTCCCATTATATAACACTTCCTCTATTTTAAACTTTTCTCAAGTACATTTAAAAATAAACACTAAATGGTATTTTACCGTTCTTTGAAGCTCGTTGCAAGTTTCCCTACAGGGCCTATTCTCTACATAATGCTACATATTTATATGCTCTCCTACAGAAGCGCTCACCATTCATGGGAAAATTTTTACCTTTCATCGAAATCTACCATATTTTTAAAAGCTTTGTATAAAAGTTTATTTTTTTGCCCATTATAAAAATAGGAAGTTCATAAAAAGAAAGGGAGTTGAATCTATGAAAGTAAGACAAGATGCTTGGACAGATGAGGATGATTTATTACTTGCTGAAACGGTACTTCGTCATGTTCGAGAAGGAAGTACGCAATTAAATGCATTTGAGGAAGTAGGGGATCAGTTAAATCGTACATCCGCTGCTTGTGGTTTCCGCTGGAATGCTGTCGTTCGCTATAGCTATGAACAAGCTCTTCAACTAGCAAAAAAACATCGTAAAGATAAAATGCGCGCTGCAAGCGGTGAGCAAGCGAAAAAACGTTTACTTTATACACCACCAGCTTCAGATTCGATAACTGATTATGAAGAATTCGTACAAGAGGAATCAATTGTACAATATAAAGAAGCTATTCCATATCAAGAATCTACCGTTCCTGTTGCAAAAAGCTCTATGACAATGCAAGATGTTATTTATTTCTTACAAACAGTTGGATCCTCAAATATAAAAGTAACAGCTCTTGAAAACGAGAATACGAGATTGAAACAAGAAATTAAAGCACAAATCCTTCGAAATGAAGAACTAGAAAAGAAACTAGAAAAATTAGAAAAGCAATCTCATACTGTACAAGAAGATTACGAAACACTTATGAACATTATGAACCGAGCTCGTAAGTTGGCAGTCATGGATGACGAAGAACGTTCTCAAACATCTTTCCGAATGGATCGAAACGGTAATTTAGAAAAAATTGCAGAATAAAAAGGATGCATATAATGCATCCTTTTTATTCTTTCACATCTAAACTTCCCCTTTATATATGAGAAAACTCTATTCTTCATTTTTTTGCTATAATAGAGATTGTCATTTTAAAGATAAGGGGTTAGTTATATGAGCAATTCCCGTTCCATTTTATCTCAGCCAGAGTGGCGTATTGTAGATCAATCTAGTTTGGGACCAACATTCCATGCATTGCAGTCATTCGCAATGGATGACACACTGTGCACAAGCATTGGAAATGGTCAATCAGCTGCAACAATGCGTTCTTGGGTTCATCACAATACAATTGTTCTTGGCATTCAAGATTCACGCCTACCACACTTAGAAGAAGGCATTTCCTTGTTAAAAAAGAACAACTTCAATGTTATTGTTCGTAATTCTGGCGGGCTTGCAGTCGTGCTTGATGAAGGTGTTTTAAACGTATCACTTTTATTCCAAGAAACAGAAAAAGGTATCGATATTGATCTTGGATACGATACGATGTGGCATTTAATTAAGGAGATGTTAAAGGATTACGACGTTACTATCGAGGCAAAAGAAATTGTAGGTTCTTACTGTCCTGGTAGCTATGACTTAAGTATTCGCGATCAAAAATTCGCTGGCATTTCACAGCGCCGTATTCGCGGGGGTGTCGCTGTCCAAATTTATCTTTGTGCTACAGGAAGTGGCTCTGAGCGTGCCGCACTCGTTCGTGATTTCTATAACCTAGCCATTCAAGGAGAAGAAACACGCTTTACGTATCCTGAAATTGTACCGAGTACGATGGCTTCACTTTCAGAATTACTTGGCGAAACCATTACAGTACAAGATTTAATGATGCGCCTTTTAAAAACATTGCAGCAATTCGCTCCGAAGTTAACACCATCTCAATTAACAATAGATGAAATACCTTTATATGAGACGAATTTACAACGGATTATTGATCGTAACAATAAAGCACTTGGCTTAGAAAAATAAAGACCGTCGCTATTATAGCGACGGTCTTTATTTCAATTCATTATAGAATTAAAGTGCTTGAGCTGCTGTAATTAAAGCTAACTTGTACACTTCTTCTTCGTTACATCCACGAGATAGGTCATTTACAGGCATGTTTAAACCTTGTAAGATTGGTCCTACTGCTTCGAAGTTACCTAAACGTTGAGCGATTTTGTAACCGATATTACCAGCTTCTAAGCTTGGGAATACGAATACGTTAGCATCACCTTTAATTGTAGAACCTGGAGCTTTTTTCTCAGCTACAGATGGTACGAATGCAGCATCGAATTGGAATTCTCCATCTAAAGTTAATTCAGGAGCCATTTCTTTTGCAATGCGAGTTGCTTCTACAACTTTTTCTGTTTCTGGAGATTTCGCAGAACCTTTTGTAGAGAAGCTTAACATAGCAACGCGTGGGTCAATACCGAATAATTCAGCAGTTTTTGCACTCTCGATACCAATTTCAGCTAAATCTTGGCTGTTTGGTGCAATGTTAATTGCGCAATCAGCGAATACATATTTCTCTTCTTCACGTACCATGATGAATACGCCAGAAGTTTTTGTAACGCCTGGTTTTGTTTTAATGATTTGAAGTGCTGGACGAACTGTATCAGCTGTAGAGTGAGCTGCACCACTTACTAAACCGTGTGCTTTGCCCATGTATACAAGCATTGTACCGAAGTAGTTTTCGTCTTTAAGGATTTTGCGAGCGTCTTCTTCAGTTGCTTTACCTTTACGGCGTTCAACGAAAGATGCTACCATTGCATCCATTTCTTCATATGTAGCTGGGTCATAAATATCAACGCCTGCTAATGTTAAATTCATGCTAGCAGCTTTTGCGCTAATTTCTTCCTTATTACCAACTAAGATTGGTTTTACTAACTCTTCTTTTGCTAAACGCTCTGCAGCGCCTAAAATTCTTTCATCAGTTCCTTCAGGAAGTACGATAGAAATGCCTTTTCCTTGAACTTTTTCTTTTACTGTTGTAAATAAGTTGCTCACGAATAAACCCTCCTACATATGTTAAAAAAACTCTATCTTTAAGAATACTGCTTTTCTTCTATATTTTAAACTTATAGCTCCCAAAAAATAGATAAAATGAAAATGATTATATTTTCATAAAATTCAGCCTAAAAATAAATCCCCTTTAATCCTTATCTCCTCCTATTTTCAAGTAAATTTAAATGTGACAATTTTATGCGCCAAAGCTTTATATAGATGATTTTAAAACTATATATGCTATAGTTAACGTGTAAAACTATCATTAACTGAGGTGAATAGAATGAGTGAAGCAACAACAACGTTAGATGGCTGGTATTGTTTACATGATTTACGTTCTATTGATTGGGCTGCATGGAAAACATTATCTAGCGACGAACGCGGACAAGCTGTGTCTGAATTTTTAAATGTCGTTGAAAAATGGAACGAAGTATCTACTGCGAAAAAAGGTAGTCATGCAATGTATACAGTTGTTGGCCAAAAAGCTGATATTATGCTTATGATTTTACGTCCAACAATGGAAGAGTTAAATGAAATTGAGACAGAATTGAATAAAACAACATTAGCTGAATATATGGTTCCTGCATACTCTTACGTATCTGTTGTTGAACTAAGCAACTACCTTCCAGCTGATGAAGATCCATATCAAAACCCACAAATCTTAGCTCGCTTATATCCAGAACTACCAAAAGCAAATCACATTTGCTTCTACCCAATGGACAAGCGTCGCCAAGGTGATGACAACTGGTACATGCTTCCTATGGAAGAACGTAAGAAAATGATGTACAGTCATAGTAAAATTGGTCGCCAGTACGCAGGTAAGGTACGCCAAGTTATTTCAGGGTCAGTTGGATTCGACGATTTTGAGTGGGGCGTAA
Organism: Bacillus cereus group sp. BfR-BA-01355; assembly: GCF_022663675.1. Classification (NCBI taxonomy): domain Bacteria; kingdom Bacillati; phylum Bacillota; class Bacilli; order Caryophanales; family Bacillaceae; genus Bacillus; species Bacillus cereus group sp. BfR-BA-01355. The sequence goes on along the minus strand of NZ_JAKUFY010000034.1, from coordinate 26,820 downwards.
CATTATTCGCTGACGATGTTCTTCAATTTAAAAAACTTATATATGAAATGCGCTTCGATGAAGTAAGTGCTCGTTATGGTGAATTCGGAACATTTTTCGTTGGAAACATTTTACCAGACGAAAAGGTAGAGAAATTTTTACACATATAAATCGTGAAAAAGGAACGAAATTCGTTCCTTTTTTTATTACCCTCCATATTTCTCCTCAAAAAACTGCTTTTCTCCGCAAATTTGAACAAAAATCGACAAATCTCTTTCAAATACCTTACAAAATTGTAACCTTTCTATATCCAAATTTATGCTAAAATGATACGAGCTATATGCTAAATAACGATGCGAAGGTGATAATCTATATGAAAAAAATCTTGTCTATTTTACTATTGCTTGTATTGTCAATTTCTTCCTTAGTAGTAACAACATCCCATGCGGAAGAAAAAATACATATTGAGGCTGCTGCTGCACTTTTATTTGATGCAGATACAGGAAAAATACTTCACGAGCAAAATCCAGATGAATTGCTAGCTATTGCTAGTATGTCAAAATTAATTGTTGTTTACGCTGTTTTAGAAGCAATTAAAGAAGGAAAAATCACTTGGGATACGAAAGTAAATATTTCTGATTACGCTTATGAAGTCTCTCGTAATAATGAATTCTCTAATGTACCGTTCGAAAAAGGACGTCAATATACTGTAAGAGAATTATATCATTCTATTGTTATATTCTCTGCAAATGGATCTAGTATTGCTTTAGCAGAACTTCTTGCAGGAAGTGAGAAAAACTTCTTAAATCTTGCAAATGAACATGCAAAAAAGCTAGGGTTAAAGAAATATAAATTTGTAAACTCTACCGGGTTAAATAATGCTGATTTAAAAGGAAAACATCCTGAAGGAACAGATCCGACCGGAGAAAACTCCATGTCAGCTCGCGATATGGGTATTCTTGCAAAAACGATTATTACAAAGTATCCAGAAATGCTAGAGGATACAAAACAAAGATTTAGAAACTTCCCAGACAATCATCCAAAACCAATTCGTATGGAAAACTGGAACTGGATGTTACCAGGCGCTGCCTTCTCTTATGATGGAACGGACGGTTTAAAAACTGGTAGTTCTGATACCGCTGGATATGGGTTCACTATTACAGCGAAACGTGGTGATGTTCGTCTTATCTCGGTTATTATTAAAACAAAATCAATGGATGAACGCTTCACAGAATCTCGTGAATTAATCGAACATGGATTTAATAACTTTGAAAAACAAAAATTAAAAGTTAATAAAAACAATACAATCTCTGTAGTAAAAGGGAAAGAAGACCAAGTAACTGTTGCACCCGAAAAAGAAATAACAGTAATTGCGAAAAAAGGTAGCAAAGAGCCTTATAAAATTGGGACTGAATTAGATAAATCCCTTGCTGAAGATGGACATTTAGTTGCTCCTGTTAAGAAAGATACCAAAGTAGGCTCAATTACTTTAGAATCAACTGATAAATATGGTTTCTTAGACGGTAGTAAAAGTATGAAAGCTACTGCAAAAACGACAGAAGAAGTTGAAAAAGCAAATTGGTTTGTATTATCAATGCGCTCTATTGGAGATTTCTTCTCAAACTTATGGTCTAAAGTATTTTAATAATGATGAAAAGCTAGCTCACGCTAGCTTTTTTTATTTTCTTCTCTCCATGTAAAACTTCGTTTGGTTGTCATATCTGAGTCCTTTTCCTCATACGTATGAACTAGTAATTGTTACACACTTCATCTAGAGATAAAGTGAAACTTTAATCAGTGGGGGTTTTGTTCATTCCCACTGATTATTAGTTGAACTAATCGGGCTTTTACGAGCAGTTTGATCTCCCACCCACCTTCTTTGCTCCAGCCCAATTTTAAGGTGGGAGTCTTACTGCCCGTTAATGCGGGATAAACCTCTTTCCACAAGGTATTCCAAAAAGAGAGGTGACACATAATGGGCGTTATTGCTTATAACGAAGAAGATGTAAAGTTATTAGCTAGACTGATGCGTGCTGAAGCCGAAGGAGAAGGACAACAGGGGATGTTGATGGTCGGGAACGTTGGGGTAAATCGTGTCCGTGGAAATTGTTTAGATTTTAAAAAAATACGTAATTTACGTCAAATGGTGTATCAAAATCCTGGTGGTTTTGAGGCAACACAAAAAGGGTATTTTTATCAACGTGCAAGGGAACAAGATATTGCTTTAGCAAGGCGAACGATTCAGGGACAACGCTTTTGGCCTGCAAATTTTGCCTTATGGTTTTTTAGACCTGAAGGCCCTTGTCCGTCAACTTGGTATAATCAACAAAACTCTGGTCGCTTCAAAAAGCACTGCTTCTTCCAGCCATCTGGCGAAGATTGTCCTAGCGTTTATTAAGGATTGATAATAAGGAGGGATTTTTGAATGGCACAGCAACAAAACCCGTATTACGGAACTGGATTTTATCAACCATCTGGAACTTATGTACAACCGCAGCAAATGACTCCACAACAACAGCAAGCAATGCAACAACAAGCGGCGCAAGCTCAATATGCCGTTTCTCAAGGCATGTTACCATTAGAACAATCCTATATTGAAAATATCCTTCGTTTAAACAAGGGTAAGCAAGCTACGGTTGTAATGACTTATGAACGTGGTAGCTCACTCGGTACCCAATCGTATACAGGTATTATCGAAGCAGCTGGTCGCGATCATATTGTAATTAGTGAGCCACAATCAGGGAAACGTTTTTTACTATTAATGATTTACTTAGATTATGTGGAATTCCCCGAAGAAATTACGTACTTACCTAGTCAACAAGCAACTTATGCTCCAAGACCATAAAAAAAGCTGGCATATGCCAGCTTTTGTTTTTTTATAAACCTTTTACAACTGCAGTTCCGACTAAAATCCATGCTACAATAAACGCTACGCCACCAAGAGGCGTAATTGGGCCAAAGAACTTAATACCTGTCGTACTTAATGCATACAAACTGCCTGAAAACATAATAATCCCAGCTACCATAAGCCAACCAGCAGTAGTTAAAAGTGATGATTGAACCTTATCCATCAATAAAGCAACTACGAATAGTCCACCTGCATGAAACATTTGATATGTAACACCTGTTTTCCAAACTTCTAACATTTTCGCAGAAATTTTATTTTCTAAACCGTGTGCTCCAAAGGCTCCTAACGCAACAGATAGCCCCGCTGCAATACAACCTAGTAAAAAGAAAATTTTCATCTTAATTCCCCTTTTTTACTTTTATCATAAGCAATTTTTTCATATAAGCCAAACGATTTAATCCTTAAAAATCAAATAAAGAATTACCATTTGCACCTTCTTCTTTAATATACACAGGTTCTCCAGAAACTGGCATAACTGGTTGAACTGTCTTTATAGGCTGCGATCCAATTACTTGCGATTGAATTTGCGGCTCCCTATACGTAGAAGATTCAACCTGTTCATCTAATAGTAAATCGCATAAAGCACGCACAACTAATAAATGATCTTTTGATTTTTGTCCTTCACTACTTTTTGCCTTTGCAATTTCATTCGCCATTTTATTTAAAATCTTATCGCTCGATATTTGCATTCCTTATCACCTCGTACTTTGTAGTTCTTTCTCAAATTGCTTCAGCTTCTCTACTAAACCAAATACTATTATCATATCATGTTCTTGCAGTTTTTCCTGCCCCGTTGGATTATGTATAATATCCCCATTTCTCAAAATCGCTAATATCGTTACATCAAACTGATTCCTCACATCACTCTCTAGTAACGATTTACCAACTAATATTGAATCTTTTCCAACTAAAATTTCTTCAATGACAAATGACTGTTCTATCCCATACAGCACTGTATCAATATAATGAACTGTTAATGGATTCGCAATACCTTTTGCAATATGAATTCCTGCCATACTGGATGGATTAATAACTTTATTTGCACCCGCACGCCTTAATTTCTCTTCAGTTTCTGGCTTTTCAGATCTCGCCACAATTTTAATTGCATCGTTTAATCCTCTTGCTGTTAATGTAATAAATACATTTTCAGCATCATTTGCTACGATAGCAACTAAACCAGCCGCTTTTGAAATTCCAGCATGATGTAAAACTTGATCCTCCGTCGCATCTCCATGTATATACAAAAGCTTTCCCTTCTCTAATACACTTTCATCTTTATCGACAACAACAAATGGAATTTTCTTTTCTTGCAATTCATGTACAACTTGAAGCCCCACTCTACCGCAACCACATACTATAATATGATTTTTCAACTGCGCTATTTGTTTATCCATCTTCTTCCTCCGCACTGCATGAAATAAATTCCCTTCAATAATCATAGCTGCCACTACCCCAATTGCATACGTAACAATACCTACGCCAACAGGAATAATAAGGAGCGCAAATACTTTCCCCGCTTGCGTTACAGGAACAGCATCTCCGTATCCAACAGTCAATACAGTAATCATCGTCATCCAAAATGCTTGAAACAAACTAATCTCTTCAATTGTCATAAATCCTATCGTTCCTAGAATTACAACAAAAGTCATACATATAACTGCGATCCATAATTGCTTACGTGCATTCATACCGTATTTCAACTCTTTTCTCTATCTACAATCTTTGCCAGTGGAAATAAAATACGTATATACTAGATACGGAATCTATGAAAGAGGTTGATATAATGAAGACATTTCTTTCCGCCTTACAATGGGCACTATTTATTTTAGCTGGAAGCCTTATTGTACCAATTAGTGTCGCAACTAGTTATGGTCTTGATGGCGCTGAAGCTATCGCATTCGTACAAAGAACATTATTTGTTCTAGGCTTTGCTGGTCTCTTGCAAGCTATATTTGGGCATAAACTTCCTATTCAAGAAGGTCCTGCTGGACTTTGGTGGGGAATTTTCTCCCTTTACGCAAGTTTAGGCGTCGTATTATTTGGATCAAACAATGAGACACTTAAAGTTCTTCAATATGCTTTCCTATTAAGCGGTATTATTTGTATTATTCTTAGCGCTTTTGGACTTATTGATAAACTCGTTCGCTATTTTACACCGACAGTCATTGGAACATATTTATTTCTTCTTGTTGCGCAGCTTAGTGGCTCCTTCTTAAAGGGAATGTTTGGCCTTGATGGAAAACATACAGAAGTACAACCTAACGTATTTATTCTTTCACTCATTGTTATTTTACTATCCTTTTTCATCATGAAGCTACCTATTATTGGACAATATTCTGTTCTTTTCAGTATCGTATGCGGCTGGATATTATTCGCATGCTTCGGGTTATCAAATCCAGTAACGCCTGTGACAGATATAATCCGTTTTCCGTCTCTATTTGTTTTCGGAATGCCTCGTATTGAATGGAACATGGCAATTACGGTCGTTTTCGTTACACTATTACTTCTAACAAATATGTTAGCAAGTATTCGTGTTGTGCAAAGGATTGTCTCTAAGTATGAAAAGAATGCAGCACCAGATCGTTTTAAACAAGCTGGCATTATAACAGGAATCAACCAATTGCTAGGCGGCCTATTTTCAGCTATTGGGCCTGTCGCTATTTCTGGATCAGCAGGTTTTATTGCAACGACTAATATTTATAAACGTCTCCCGTTTATATTAGGGTCAAGCTTTATTATTGTCGTTAGTATATTTCCAAAGATCACTTCATTCTTTGCAGCAATCCCTGTTGCAGTTGGTTATGCCGCTATTTATCCTGTATTCGCAAGCATGATTGGCCTTGCCTTTCGAGAATACGAAACTGTCCAGGATAAAGAACGATTATTTAAAGTAGCCGGTCTTTCAATCTTCACAGGAGTCGGAGTTATGTTTGTTCCAGCAGGAGCATATTCCACACTTCCACCATTTCTAGCATCGTTTTTAAGTAACGGTCTCGTTCTTGGATCTGTAATGGCCATTTTGCTAGAAATACTATTTTCTCGTTCCACAGCAAAACAAATATCGTAAATTGGAAAACTTCCATTATTGCACTCTACCTTTAGAGTTGTTACGATAAAATCAAACTTGAATCATTGGGGTTTTATCCATCCCCAATGATTATTAACCGATATTATGAGCAACACACTCATAATGATTTATCTACTTCTTTTCAAAGAGGTTTGATGTCTTACTATTATTCCTCAACATCTTCATGAACATGTATTTTGATTTCAATTAAAGAAAGGAATTTTCTATATGACTTATAAAATGATTGTTTTAGATTTAGATGATACTTTATTACGTGATGACCATACTATTTCACCTCGTACGAAAGAAGCGTTAATGACTGCACAAGAGCAAGGGGTAAAGGTTGTACTTGCTTCTGGACGTCCAACGTTTGGTATGCGCAATGTAGCCAAAGAACTTCGCTTAGAAGAATACGGCAGTTTCATTCTATCTTTTAATGGCGCAAAAATTATTAACTGTAAAACAAACGAAGAAATCTTTAGTAGTACACTATCTCCTGAAATCGTTCACAACCTATTTGAAATTAGTAAAACTGAAGATGTATGGATTCATACTTATATGGGCGATGATATCGTAACGGAAGAAAATAATCCTTATACTGAAATTGAGGGCGATATTACTGGTATGCCAATTGTTGTAGTAGATGACTTTAAAGCCGCAGTTAAAGAGCCTGTAGTAAAAGTATTAATGAATAAAGAAGCTGAACGCCTTGTTGAAGTTGAAAAGAAACTACAAAAACAACTAGAAGGCCAATTAAGCGTGATGCGTTCGAAACCATTCTTCTTAGAATTTACTGAAGCCGGTGTTACAAAAGGAACGAGCTTAAACAAACTGATTCAAAAGCTTGGCATTAAGCGTGAAGAAGTTATCGCAATGGGCGATAGCTATAACGACCAAGCAATGATTGAATTTGCTGGTCTTGGCGTTGCAATGGGCAATGCACCTGATGATATTAAAGAAATTGCAAATTACGTAACAGATACAAATATGAACGATGGTGTTGCAAAAGTTGTAGAGAAATTTGTTTTAAAAACGGATGTACTTGTTTAATATTTTCATTCACAAAACCTATTTGAAGTCAAATACTTCAAATAGGTTTTTATTTAAATTCTCATGCTTTTGTGACTATATTTTGAACTTTGCACTATTCTCGTAGTGTAAACTTTCTTTTTGTATATAATGAAACAAAATAGACTATTTTATTTTGAAAAAGAATACAAATTTACTATATACAAGCATACGTTAAAGGAGGCTACTTTATGTTATCTACACCAATCGGACGATTAAGAGCAATTGGACTAGTTGAGGGTATTTCTTTCCTATTACTATTATTTGTAGCAATGCCATTGAAATATTTCGCAGGATTTGCAACAGCTGTTAAAATTACAGGCATGGCTCATGGTGTTCTATTTATTCTATTCATCTTTGCAGTAATTCAAGTAACAATCGTACACCGTAAATCAATTTTATGGGCACTTGGAGCATTCGTTTCATCAGTTATCCCATTTGGTACTTTTGTACTAGATGCAAAATTAAAGAACGAGCAATAATAATAAAAAGGTAGTTAACGACTGTTAACTACCTTTTCTATTTATAAATTTGGAATTTCCCAATCAATTTCTCTTTCGCCCATATTAGCTAAAATCGTATTTACTTTAGAGTATGGCTTACTACCAAAGAAACCACGTCTTGCTGATAATGGACTTGGATGTACAGACTCGATAATATGATGATTCGGATTCGTAATTAACTTCTTCTTCGCCTGCGCATGGCGCCCCCACAATATGAAAATAACTGGCTTTTCACGTTCATTCAACAGTTGAATCACACGATCTGTGAAGTGCTCCCATCCTTTTCCCTTATGAGAATTTGCTTCACTTTGACGAACTGTTAATACGGTATTTAGTAGTAATACTCCTTGCTCCGCCCATTTTACTAAATAACCGTTATTCGGAATTTCATAACCATATTCATCTCGAAGCTCTTTATACATGTTTAACAATGATGGTGGTGTTTTAACACCAGGTTGTACAGAAAAGCTTAAACCATGCGCTTGATTCGGTCCATGATACGGATCTTGTCCTAAAATAACAACCTTTGTATTTTCATAACTTGTATACTGAAGAGCGTTAAAAATATCTTCCACCTTCGGATAAACAACATGCGTGCTGTATTCTTCTGTCAAAAAACTGGATAGAGTAAGATAATACTCTTTCTCAAATTCTGGTGCCAGTAATGGTCCCCAATCATTTCTTAAAACATTTTCCATGCTTTCACTTCCTGTCCAATTAATTCAACATATCCTGTTTTGTAAATACTAAGAACGAAATAATAAGAGAAACAACTGCCCAAACAGTTAAATTCATCAAAGAAAATCCCATTGATAAGCCTTGTAATGCAGGTAATTTTCCTGATAAATAATCCGTTAATGATAAATTCACGCTAAAAATATATTTCGCGCCTTCCCAAGATGTTGCGAATGAGCTTAAGATACCGCCTGCAATTAATGCAGCTAGCATAACGCCCATACCAGCTGGTGTATTACGAATTAAAACAGAGACCATAAATGATATAGTTCCGACAACGATAGCAACAAACCAGGCTAGTCCATACGCCATTAAGATGTATTGCCACTGCGGAATAAGGTGCACAAAGTTCGTATTTAACGTTTCCTTATCAATGACGAATCCTGTTAAAACAGGTAAATTCCATCCCGAGTACCCAAATACAAGCCCTGATAATATGTAAGCAAACAAACCTACAAGGAGCAGTATGAGCGAAATGAAAAATAACATCGTCACGTATTTACTAAGGAGTATTTTCCAGCGCCGAATCGGCCGCGTAAGTAACATCTTCATCGTCCCATCACTTCGTTCTCCTGAAACGATATCAATGGCGACAATCATTACGAGAAGCGGAATAAACAATGTAATTCCTTGTTCAATAAATGCTCTGACAAAAGTCGGTGCACCTGGCGCCATCGGATTAATATCATGATCTAAATAATATTGTTGTTGTTCAACTCTTACCTTTAACCAATCACGCCATTCTTCTGGCAATCTAGAATTATTCAACCGGTTCTGAGAATCAACAATTTGCTGTTGCAATGAAACCTTCCAATCAGTTGTACCGAGTCTTTTTTGTGTCGTTTCTATTTCGCGATACTGCGCATACACAAAAAGCTGGATTAAGATTGCTAAAATAAGCATAACAACAAAAATACGTTTCTTACGGTAAATCTTTTCTGATTCATTTAAAACTAGATTCGCAAATTCACGCATGCTGCTCACCCCTTGTGAGTTCAATAAATAAATCTTCTAGCGTAAATACAAGCTCCTTAACACTATGTACATCTATTTCATTTTCTACCAAGTGTTTATTCCAACTACTTATAGATGCAATATCCATGCGGCATAATAATCGCTCGCCTTCTACACTCACTTCTCTTACTTCTTCGGCTGCTTCTAACATATCTTTCGCCTTAGAAATTGGTGTAACAATCCATTCTACACGATCACTTGCTGTTTTAATTAATTCTTCAACCTTGGCAACTGTTATCATCTTTCCTTTATGAATAATAGCAACTCGATCGCATATCATTTGCACTTCACTTAGCAAGTGACTTGAAATAAACACGCTCATATTTTCTTCTTTTACAAGCTTATGTATAAATTCCCTAAGTTCTCTAATCCCTGCTGGATCTAAACCATTCGTTGGCTCATCTAATATGAGCAATTTTGGATTCCCAAGGAGCGCCTGCGCAATTCCAAGGCGTTGTTTCATACCAAGTGAGTACGTTTTTACCTTGTCATGAATTCTTTCATCTAAATGAACCATTTCAGCAATTTCAATAATACGTTCATCTGATATATCACCTAACATACGAGCAAATTGCTTTAAATTTTCCCATCCTGTTAAATATGTATACAACTCTGGGTTTTCAACGATACTCCCAATTTGACGCATCGCCTCTCTGAAATTGTCCTTAATCGAATAACCACCGATAGAAATCGTACCTTCTGTCGCCGTAATCAATCCGACTAACATTCGAATGGTAGTCGTCTTTCCAGCACCATTTGGTCCTAAGAACCCGAACACTTCTCCTTGCTTTACATCAAAGGAAATGTCCTCTACAAGAGTCTTCTTTCCAATTACCTTCTTCAAGTCTCGTACGGAAAGTATCGTCGTCATTTTACCCCTCCTTGTTCTAGTTTTAATTTACTTACAACATTTTGAACTAAACGTTCTGCCATATACGTATAACCTACTTCGTTCGGATGAAAATGATCAGAGTATAATAAATCTTTTCCGCGGTTTTGGAATAAATCAAATGTCGGTGTAATATACACATTTTTATCGTTTAGCGCTAACTTCTCTAAAGATGCATTCCAGTCCACAACAATGTTTGAAGACCCTTTTAAATCTTCTACATCTTCAAAAGGATTGTATAAACCAAGCCAAAAAATCGGACTATCTGTATTTAATTTACGAATTTCTTCTATAATTTTCTTTGCTTCATTTTGAAACGTTTCTGTGTCAGGACGATACGTATCTAAATCTATCTTCCCAAGCGATTCCCAGCCTGGGAACAAATCATTCCCACCAATCGTTAACACGATTACATCTGCTTGCTTAATTGAATATTGAGCGCCATTACTTTCAATTTGTTTTAATAAATCGGGCATTTTTGCACCACTAACTGCTAAATTTGTTAATGCAATTTTTTGCTTATAATCTTTTTGTAAATCCTCTTTCATTCGCCCAACATAGCCAATTCCTTCTTTATCACCAACGCCACGCGTTAATGAATCACCTAAACTAACGATTTGTAACGTTCCCGTTTTCTTTTTCTCTTTTGCCACTACATCGGTCTTTTTAATTAAATTTGAAGCTTTCGGATTTAATACATCATTTACACCTGAAACAAAGCCATATGCAAATAAACAGAAAGATGCAATTGTAATGAGTAGAATTACTTTTACTACTTTTGATCTCATATCAAAACCCCTTTTAGCCCTCATAGATTGTCCATAATTATACCAAACGAAATTTTGAAAAGCGATTTTCACACCTTCTCAATTATGTCGTTTCTCTATCTACTAACTCTGGTAATAACTCTATATGCTTCACATCTAATTTCTCTTCATTAATCTTTTCATATAATAATTCAAATGCTTTCAATCCAACGTTTTTACTAGAATGCGAAATCGTCGTTATACCCAATATATCTGCCACCTCTTGATCATCACACCCAATAATCGTAATATCCTCTGGAATACGAATTCCTTGTTTTTTTGCTTCTGTAACCATCCCCGCTGCAATATGGTTACAAGATACAAGGAACGCCGTCGGTTTTACTGACATATGAGCCCATTCTCTAATTACATTGCGTCCATCTTCCACTGTAAAACACCCCTCAAATTTCCAGGTCTCTAACGGTGTTACGATACTCTGTTGAAGCGAATCTTCATACGCCCTCTTTCGTCTTTGGCTATTAACGCTATTACTTCTTCCAATACAATATCCAATATTTGTATGACCGGCATCTATTAAGCTTTTCATCCCACGTGAAAATACTTTGTAGTAATCAATATGGACACTTGAAATGCATTTTGAATCTATTTCTTCACACATAACAATCGGGCCGAATTTCGTATATTCTTCAAGCTTCTCCTTACTATTTGCCCGAGAACAAATAATAACCCCATCAAGCTTTTTCATTTTTAACATATTTAAAATTTCTAGTTCTCTTTCTTCGCTATAATTTGTCTGGCAAAGCATCATATTATAATTATTCTTTGCCGTTTCTTTTGATATCCCCTCAATAATAGCGCTATAATATTGATCATTTACGTGTGGCAATAAAACGCCAATTACATTCGTTTTTCCTTTCACTAAATGAATTGCATTCACGTTTTGCGTGTAATTTAATTCTTCTATAATCGCTAAAATTTCTTTTCGTTTCTGTTCATTTACGTACGGATGATTATTTAGTACACGTGAAACAGTTGAAACAGATACTCCAGCAAGTTCAGCAATCTTTCTTATATTTGTCATCTCACTTTCCCCTTCTCACAAAAATTCTCTCTTGACCTGGTAAGCTTTCCACAATATATCCTTTCCTAGCAAATACATTTAGAAAGGATATACAACTATGCTTCGATTCAAATTAGAATATATATTTTTCATTGGCGGTTTACTCATTCTTGCCATCGGTATTAATATGATGACGACAATTACTTCCTTTGGACTTAGCCCTTATGATTCCTTCTTTATTGCACTATATCAAAATTTTGGGATAAGTATTGGTTTTTGGATTTTCATGATTAACTTTGCCTTTACACTTATCGTACTCTTTTGGAATAAAAAACAAATTACAATCGGTACAATTGTAACGATGGTTCTTATTTCTCTTTTTGTTGATTGGATTGGTTCCATTATAACTATTATGGACGCTATCCGCTCTCTTCCAAAATATATAACACTTATTTGCGGAAATCTATTCGTTGGAGCTGGAATTGGTCTTTACGTCTCTACAAACCTTTGCGCAGCGCCTCAAGAAGCTTTCGTTTTAACCGTTGCTGAGAAGAAAAAATGGACGTTTAGAAGAACAGAGATTTCATTAGCCTTTTTATTTTTAACTTTAAGCTTTTTATTAGATGGACCTATCTATTTTGGAACCATCATCTTATCCTTTACAACAGGCTGGATTATCCAAGCATTTATTCAAGTTGGTACACAGATTTTAAATAGAAAAGAACCTATTAAGCAAGCTGCTTAATAGGCTCTTTCTGTTTTATGGTAAGAGATACTACTTAGCATCCCCTTCAATTCGATAGTTCGCTTTCAAACAATCTATTTCTTCATACCCTTGCAACGTATGTAGAATATAATCATAATCAGCAAGAGACGCACGATGCGTTACAATTACAATTTCAGCCTTTCCTTTCTCTTCAAGCGGCATTTGAATAATTTTCTCAAAGCTAACTCCGCGCTCAGAGAACAATGAAGTAATTTTTGCAAATACACCAATTTCGTCTTTTACATGCAGTCTTAAAAACTTTTTCACGACTATTTCGTCTGGCTCTTTTAATACTTTTTGATACTGTGGGACTACAGCACTATTTCCTGTTACCCCTAATCTAATATTTTGCATTACAGCAACTAAATCCGAAACAACAGCTGTCGCTGTCGGTAAACTTCCTGCCCCTGGTCCATAAAACATCGTTTCCCCAACTGCTTCACCGTACACATACACAGCGTTATATTCATTTTGTACTGCCGCAAGAGGGTGTGTATTTGGAAGTAAAGTTGGTTCAACCGTAACCTCCAATTTTTCACCATCTCGTTTTGCAAGACCGATTAATTTAATTGTATAACCTAAGCTCTTACTGTATTCAATATCTTCCTCTGTAATAGAGGTAATTCCTTTTACGTTCACATCTCCAAGCTCTACATTTGTAGAGAAACCGAGAGTAGCTAAAATCGTCATTTTTCTTGCTGCATCTAAACCTTCTACATCTGATGTTGGATCTGCTTCTGCAAATCCAAGTTGTTGGGCTTCTTTTAACACGTCGTTATATGCTCTCCCTTCGTCTGACATTTTCGTCAAAATAAAATTTGTCGTTCCATTTACAATTCCCATGACTTTCGTAATAAGATCTGAAGAGAGTCCTTCTACAATACTGCGTAGAATTGGAATTCCCCCTGCCACACTCGCTTCATAGAAGAGATCAGTTTTATTATCTTTTGCTGTCGCTAATAATTCAGCTCCATGTAATGCCATTAAGTCTTTATTTGCAGTTACAACATGCTTTCCGCTTTTTAAAGCTTGTAAAATATATAATTTTGCATCATCAATGCCACCCATTACTTCGATGACAACATCAATATTTGGATTATCTAAAATTTCATTTGCATCTTGTGTTAATAGAGTAGAAGGTACCTCTACTTCTCTCTCTTTCTCAATGTTTTGCACTAATACTTTCGTTACCTTCACTGGACAACCTACTTGGTGTATGAGTCTTTCTTGATGATCCGTAATAATACGAACTACACCGCTACCCACTGTCCCAAGACCTAATAACCCAACTTGAATTTCTTTCATAGTACTGTCCACCCCTCAAAAATTGTGTTTAGATGAAATTATATGAATAAAAAATCTGAAAAACAATGTATTTAGAACATTCGGAAAAATAAAGGTTAATCTTTACAAGGAAAACGTTGCCACGTGTTACACAATCTTTCTTTACAATATATAAGGGGTTTCTTGATACACGTAATAATTCAACCAATTAGAAAACAATAAATTCCCATGACTCCTCCACCTAACAAGGGGCTTTTCATCTGGATTATTATGTTTAAAATAGTTTTTTGGCACATCAATATTTAATCCCTTGTCACGATCTCGTTCGTATTCTTGCTTTAACGTATCACAACTATATTCACTATGCCCAAGGGCAAACACTTGCCTTCCTTCTTGCCCAATGACAAGGTGAACACCCGCTTCCTCAGAATTTGCTAATAATGTTAAGTCTGTCACCTCTCTAATATCACTCTCTCGTACTTCTGTATGACGAGAATGGGGAGCAAAAAACAATTCATCAAACCCTTGTAACAATTTCACATGTTGCTCGCAAACTTCATGTTCAAATACACCGAACATTTTTTCCTTAAGAGGATACTTTGGAACACCATAATGATAATACAAGCCAGCCTGTGCCCCCCAGCAAATATGGAGCGTAGATGTTACATTCGTTTTTGAATACTCCATAATACGTTTAAGCTCTTCCCAATAATCTACCTCTTCAAAAGAAAGAGTTTCAACTGGGGCTCCTGTTATAATGAGCCCGTCAAATTTTTCATTTTCAATATCACGAAATGTTTTATAAAAGCTCATTAAATGGTCCTGCGCTACATTGCGAGACAAATGTGATTCCATATGAAGCAAATGAACATCTAATTGCAACGGTGTGTTGCCAATTAAACGAAGTAATTGCGCTTCTGTTTCTTGCTTTGTAGGCATTAAATTTAAGATAGCAATTTTCAATGCCCGAATATCTTGTGTTTCTGCTCGCTCCTTCGTCATTACAAATATATTTTCCTTCTGCAACACTTTGCGAGCTGGTAAATCTTTATCAATTATGATCGGCATGTTCTTTGCCTCCGACTAGCGCCGCTTCTAAATCTGCAATAATATCAGAAACATCTTCTATGCCAACAGATAAACGAATTAAATCTGATGTAACGCCAGCTAGACGCTGATCTTCAGCACTTAATTGTCTATGCGTTGTGCTAGCAGGATGTATAACGCAAGTTCGTGCATCCGCTACATGCGTTACAAGAGTTGCTAGTTTTACATTTGCGATAAATTCTTTCGCCGCTTCTAATCCGCCCTTAATGCCGAATGTTAAAACACCACTAGCACCTTTTTTCAAATACGTTTGTGCTAACGAGTAATTTTCATTGCTATCTAATCCAGGATAATTCACCCATTCAATACGTTCATGGTTAGCAAGCCACTTAGCAACTACGAGAGCATTTTCACTATGACGCTCCATTCTTAAATGCAGCGTTTCTAAGCCGATATTGCTAATATACGCATTGAATGGGCTCATACAGTTTCCGTAGTCCCTTAATAATTGAACACGCGCCTTCACAATATAAGCTGCTGCACCAAAATTTTGAACGTAACTTACGCCGTGATAACTTGGATCCGGTTCAACAAGTTCAGGATATTTCCCATTTGTCCAATCAAAGTTCCCTCCGTCAATGACAATGCCGCCTAAAGAGCTTGCATGACCATCAATATATTTCGTCGTAGAATGAACGATAATATTTGCTCCGTGCTCAAATGCTTGGCATAAATAAGGAGTTGCTAATGTATTATCCACGATAAAAGGCACTTCTAACTCTTTCGCTGCATCTGAAAATTCTTTAAAATTCAAAACGTTCATCGCTGGATTTCCTAATGATTCTGCATAAATGAGCTTCGTCTTATCGTTAGCAAGTGCCGCAATTTCATCTGCCGTTAAATTGGGATTAAAGAACGTAACATCAATGCCAAGCTTACGTAAACTCACCCCAAATAAATTAAACGTTCCCCCGTAAACAGTTGAAGAGCAAAGTAAATGGTCTCCACTACTACAAATATTTAAAACTGCGAGCATAATAGCCGCTTGCCCAGAAGCCGTTGCAACAGCTCCTACCCCGCCTTCTAAATCTGATAACTTCTGCTCAAATGCAGCTAGAGTAGGGTTTCCAATACGCGTATAAATATATCCTTCTGCCTCTAAGTTAAATAGGGCTGCTAAATCATCCGAAGTATCGTATTTATACGTTGTACTTTGATAAAGTGGTAAAACACGTGGTTCACCATTCTTTGGCGTATAGCCACCTTGCACACAAATCGTTCCTTTTCCCCATGATTCTCCCATCTCTCATTCTCCTTTCTTTTATACAAAATAAAAAACTGCCCCTTTCCTGAAAACAAGAAAGGAGCAGTTTGAAAACACGCTCTAAAGGCTCTTTCTTATCTCTCAGGATTACTACCTGCAGGATTTGGCACAATTCCGTTATACGGCTGTTGCCAAGGTTTCATCGGGCCTGTCCCTCCACCTTTTCTTGATAAGACTATGCAATTACCGTTGATTTTATAGCAATAATTTCCTAATGTCAAACATTTTTTCTGAATGTTCTAAAATAAATATTAACAATTTCATATAAAGCAACAAAAGAAATATATTCCATACTAACTCGAAAAAGACCTTTAGAAAAAATGATTCATGTAAAATAAACCCCAATCATCTATTTTCATTAAACAAACTGTTTTAATAGAGCGTATAATTCTTCAAAATTATGCACTTCATATGTCGGTATAATCCCACTATCATTTAATTTCCTTTCTGGATTAAACCAACAAGTATCAATTCCCGCTACATATCCACCTTTAATATCGGCACTTAATGAATCCCCAATAATCAGCCCTTCTTCAGGTGCAAAGTTAGGAATCCGTTCAAAAACATAATCAAAATACTCTTTCATCGGCTTTTGAAAACCTGTATCTTCCGAAACAAAAACATCTTTAAATAATGAATGTAACCCTGCATTACGCAAACGTTTATCTTGCGTCTTAGAAACACCATTTGTCACTATATACAACTCATACTCCCCTTGAATTTGATTTATAAATTCAAACGCACCTTGCATGATTTGATTTCCTTCTTCTAAGTAGCTACGATAATTATTTTCGAATAATATACCGTCTACTTCTTCTCCATACTCTTTAAACAACATAGAGAATCGTTTATTTACAACTTCATTACGTGATAGTTCACCTTTTTCAAAAGCATTCCAAAGACCTTTATTTATTTTTTTATAACGAGCCTCTATCTCCTCTGTTAAAGGGATTCCCTTCTCTTCAAAAAGCACCTGTAAAGCTACTTTTTCAGCCTTTTGGAAATCTAATAATGTATCATCTACATCAAATAGCAATGTTTTATATTTTTTCATAAATTCATCACACTCTCTTTTCTACAAAAACAAATTTACATAAATCGTATCATTCCTTCTTGTAAAGATAATAGGAGATATCTCATACTATAAATAGGGGTGAAAATATGAAAATCAGCAAAAATGAAGAAGAAATTTATCAATACATGCGAATCCATCAATTCCATACCCTATTTTCATTTCATGTCTTGCCATATGTAGAGCTGCATTCTTTTCAAACGAAAGAGATGATATGTAGCGAAGGAAACGCCCTCCCTTATCTCTATTACTTAATTTCTGGGAAAGCAAAAATATATATGAATCATAAAAACGGGAAAGTTTCATTAATTA
Source organism: Bacillus cereus group sp. BfR-BA-01355 (assembly GCF_022663675.1). Lineage (NCBI taxonomy): Bacteria > Bacillati > Bacillota > Bacilli > Caryophanales > Bacillaceae > Bacillus > Bacillus cereus group sp. BfR-BA-01355. The sequence goes on along the minus strand of NZ_JAKUFY010000034.1, from coordinate 9,025 downwards.
ATTTTATTCAAGCACCATCTTTTATCGGGGAATTAGGATTAATAGGAGTAGAAAATATCACCAAGTCCGTTGAAGTACTAGAAGATTGTGTTTGTTTAGCACTTCCTCTTAAAGATTGTCAGCAACTTGTATTACAAGATGCAACGTTTTTACAGCACTTATGCAAATTTATTGGAGAAAAGACAATTACTCGCACTGAAAATTACGCAAAAAACTATAGTTATCCTTTCGAAAATCGATTAGCTGCTTTTATTTTATTAACAGAACAAAATAATTGTTATATAGAAAAGCATACTGAGGCTGCAGAATACTTAAATGTCAGCTATCGTCATCTTTTATATGTATTAAACCAGTTTTGCCAACAAAATTATTTAAAAAAAGAAGGCCGAACATATTATATACAAGATCGAAATACATTAGAAAAGCTTGCTGACGAGCTGAAAATATAAAGAAACAGCATTAACATAAACGTTAATGCTGTTTCTTTGAGTGACGATTATAATTTAAATTAAAATTTACTTGCTACTTTAGCTGCTTCTTCAAGACCTGCAGCAATGATTTCTTCTGCTTTATCTGGGAATTGGTTATGTCCTTCAATAACTACTGTTTCCATGTTTGTTGCACCGAAGAAGCCCATCATGCTTGCTACATATTTAACAGCCATTTCTACCTCAGCTGCTGGACCTTCTGAATATACGCCGCCGCGCGCGTTTAATAATGCAATCTTCTTATCTCCAATTAAACCAACTGGACCTTCTGGTGTATATTTGAACGTTTTACCAGCACGGTTTAAATAATCAATATATGTGTGTAACACTGCTGGAATCGTTAAGTTCCATAATGGGAAGCCGAAAACAATTTTATCAGCTTCTAGAAATTGATTTAAATACTTATCAGCAACTGCTACTGCTTTTGCCTCTTCTTCTGTTAAATCAAATCCTTTACCTGCCTTAAATGTACCATTGATCATGTCTACACCTACATATGGTAATTCTTCTTTATATAAATCAAGTTCTACTACTGTATCATTTGGGTGTGCTTCTTTATAGTTCGCTAAAAATGCCTCATATAATTTTACACTAACTGCTTGTTCCGCTGGACGGTTGTTTGCTTTAACAAATAAAACTGTTGCCATTATTTCTTCCTCCTAGTACTCACTCTTATGTTGTTATATGCTTTCAAAAAAGGTATCCCTTGTAATTGTTGTTTTGTTGCTTACAAACATATTTTATCTTTATATCAATACATTTTCGTCCTCACATAGACGTATTTTTCCATAAAAAAAGTCCACCTTCTAAAGGCGAACTAGGTCTTACGACTTTTGTCTTATACAATTCCATTTTTCACTGCATATAACGCCGCTTGCGTGCGATCAGATAAATTCAACTTACTCAAAATACTACTTACATGAGCTTTTACCGTTTTTTCTGTAATAACTAAAACAGAAGCGATCTCTTTATTACTCATCCCTTTCGCTAATAGCTGCAGCACTTCATTTTCTCTCGCCGTTAGCACATCCACTTGAATAGAAGGTTCTTCTTCCTTTTCTTCCACAGGTAGTGTTTGAGAGAGAAGAGTATTTGCTATATCCGGATGTAATTGAATATTACCTTTATATGCGCTTCGAATAGCTTCAACAAGCTGATCCGGTTCTACATCTTTTAAAATATACCCACTTGCCCCCGCCCTTAACGCTGGTAAAACATGCGCCTGATCAGAAAAGCTAGTTAATACAATTACTTTCACATTCGGATATTCTTTTTTGATGCACGCCGTCGCCTCGACACCATCCATTTCGGGCATATATAAATCCATTAATACAACATCTGGATTCGTCTCCCCTACTTTCACTAACGCTTCTTTCCCATTATTTGCTTCTCCAACTAACGTTAAATCTTCCTGTGTACTTAAGAAAAATGCTAATCCTTTTAAAACGACTGTATGATCATCGACTAACAATACTTTTATTTTCACAAACTTCCCTCATTTTCACATCATAATGGTACATTTACTTTTACGCTCGTTCGCTTCTTACTACTTACAATTTTAATTGTTCCACCAACTAATTCTACTCTTTCACGCATCGTAGTCATGCCGAGTGATTTCTTCTCTTTTATATCCTTTTCTACAAAGCCGTTTCCTTGATCGACTATTTCTAATGATACATTCTTCTCTGTCACTTTGAAATAAATCGTTGATTCTCTGACATTCGCATGTTTACTTACGTTATTCAAAGCTTCTTGTCCAATTCTCCATAACGCTTCCTCTACTACACGCGGTAAATCACGAACACCTGTAACTTGTTCCCGAATTTTCAGTCCCAAGTTTTCACCGTACTGCTTTAAAGCTGGTAATAAACCTTTTTCTAATCCTGCCGGACGAAGCTGCCAAATTAATGTTCTCATTTCCTTTAAAGCTCCTTGCGCTAGTTCCCGCATCTCATGCAAAGATTGGTCAACCTTTTCATTTTGACCTTTTAAAACGGCCTCAGCCCCTTTTGTCATAAAGGTTAATGAAAATAATTTTTGCGAAACAGAATCATGTAAATCCCTTGCTAATCGGTTTCTTTCTTCCAGTCGTACGAGTTCACGGCGCTGTTCGTTTAACCTTAGATTCTCTATTATTAATGAAACGTGATTCGATAATGCTTGAATTATATCTATTGTATTAACATCAAATTCTCCATTATTTAAACTAACACATAAAACACCAAATATATGATTTTGAATATGTATTGGCGTAGCAATAACAACTCCATTTACACGTTTTAATAGAGCTAGCTCACCTTGTTCTAACGCCTTCTTTGCCGCTTCTTTTACATCCTCTTGTAACTCTTCCTGCCCATAAGAAGCTCGCAAAGATAACTCTATTTCTTCCCTAATAAAAAACGCCACTTGATTCCACTGAAATACTTCACCTACGTGATTTACCACCTTTTCAGATAATACATTAAACTTATGAATCGTTTTTAAAGCTTGAATAAACCGCTCCAATTTCACATAGTAATGTGCTCTTCGCTTTTCATTTTCATATAATTTTGTTCGCTTTAAAGCCGTCCCGATTTGGAAAGCAACTGATTGGAGCAATACTAATTCTTCTTCCGAAAAATGTGTTTTACCTGGGCTAGCTACATTTAAAACACCAAATTTCTCTCCTCCAGCCTTTAAAGGAACCGTAGCATGATGAAGAATTCCTTCTGTATCTCCCCAATTATATTCAATTGCATTATTAATTCTTTTACATTCAATAATATTAACGGCTCTCTCTAATTTCCCATCTACGAAGCCGCGTAAACACCAACACTCACCTTCACACATCGGGCGTTTATTTTCATATTTAAGTGCCTCTGGTAACTGGTAATCGATCACCTTCGTATACTTCCCATTTTCATCCGCAAGAAAAATCCAGCCTGTCGTTAAACCTGTTACACTGAGCAATTTTTCTAGTACTGCTTGCAATACATGATATGTATCATTTGATGTATTTAATGTTTCTGCAATTTCCTTTAATATAACTAATTCATTTGTACGATTATCTCGAAACATACTCAGTCTCCTGCATACAAGATTTTAAATAGCTCTTAAAATAAATCATCTACTTTTCACTTTGTACTTATTCGTAACATTGATATAATGGTGAAAACATAGTTTTCATTATATCACTTGAGGGGGCTTTCATAATGACATTAAATAAAGCACTTACTATCGCTGGTTCTGACACAAGTGGCGGTGCTGGTATACAAGCAGATTTAAAAACATTCCAAGAACTTGGCGTATACGGAATGACATCTCTTACAACAATCGTAACGATGGATCCACATAACGGTTGGGCACATAACGTATTTCCAATCCCAGCTTCTACATTAAAACCACAATTAGAAACAACAATTGAAGGTGTTGGCGTAGACGCTTTAAAAACAGGTATGCTTGGATCAGTAGAAATTATTGAAATGGTTGCAGAAACAATCGAAAAGCACAATTTCAAAAATGTAGTAGTTGACCCTGTTATGGTATGTAAAGGTGCAGATGAAGCATTACATCCTGAAACGAACGATTGCTTACGTGACGTTCTTGTGCCAAAGGCATTAGTTGTAACACCAAACTTATTTGAAGCTTACCAATTAAGCGGTGTGAAAATTAATTCTCTTGAGGACATGAAAGAAGCAGCGAAGAAAATCCACGCTTTAGGTGCCAAATACGTACTAATTAAAGGTGGAAGCAAACTTGGTACGGAAACTGCAATCGACGTCCTATATGATGGAGAAACATTCGATCTTCTAGAATCAGAAAAAATCGATACAACCAATACACACGGTGCAGGTTGTACATATTCTGCTGCAATTACAGCAGAACTTGCAAAAGGAAAACCTGTGAAAGAAGCAGTAAAAACTGCTAAAGAATTCATCACAGCTGCTATTCGTTACTCATTCAAAATTAACGAATACGTAGGTCCAACTCACCATGGTGCATATCGTAAATTCGTTGTATCAAAAGAACTTGTCTAATATATAAATAAAAACACTCACAAGGTTCATACATTGCCTCTGTGAGTGTTTTTTATAAGCTTTATGTCTTCTGGTCATCTTATCTTTAAGATGCAGAGCTGACCTTATTTCTACCATTTCGTTTCGAGTAGTATAACGCATCATCCGCCGCTTGAATAAATTGCTCTGATGACCCTTCATACTCTGAAACCCCTACCGAAACCGTAATTTTTATTTTTGTTCCATCTAACAATTGAAATGGGTGACTTTCAACAGCTATACGAATTTGCTCGCCCATACGAATTCCGTAAGCTAATCCCTTATTCGGTATCAAAAGCGCAAACTCCTCTCCACCCTTTCGAAAAGCCAAATCTGGAAATTGTGAAGTTTCTCGTAAAATACATCCTACTTGTTTTAACACTTCGTCCCCTGCAGGATGCCCGTACGTATCATTTACATACTTAAAGTGGTCAATATCTATAAGTAGTAAACAAAGCGAATCATTTTTCATGTTCTTATTACTAATATGACGATTCATCTCTAAATCAAACTGTCTTACGTTTCCTAGACCTGTCAATGCGTCTACCGTTGCGTATTGCTTCATCGTTTGGAATAACTCATTGGATTGTAAAACGTAATTTGCACTTATGAATGTTATGTAGCCTGTAATAATACTAGAAATTAAATATAATCCTACTATGTTAATATCTTTAATTAACCATATATATAGTGAGGGGATTAGAATAGATAAAATATATGTATGTAACCATGCCCACTTTTCTCCTAGAGAGATATTTAGACGCGAAATAAAGATACTACCTACTCCTATCGCAATAATTGTATAAAAAGCTACTTGAGAAGCTAATGAATAATCCATAAATAATAACCTAGTTACTAAAATCATACTAACAGCTATAGTACTCGCTATCGGGCCTCCAATTATAACAGCTAAAATAACAGCTAAGTAGCGCAAATCCAATAGGATGGTACCAACATGAACACCGAAATACATTAGTAATATACCTAATATTCCAGTAAGAATACCTACTACACATTTCTGCCAAAGAGAAAACTCTTCTTTTAACGGCCTATCTCTTAAAAGCTGACCTCCAACAAAAATAAAGGAAAGAATAATTGTTGTATTTACAAATAAGTCCCTTAACATAAAATAATCTCCCTACTTTTCCATCTATCCCCTTCCCCACTTTATTGTATACGAAATCCCTATAATTCCCAAAGTTTTTTGTTTATTTTTTGCTGTTCCACGTGAAACAGCAAAAAAATAAAAAGGGCGAAAACTCGCCCTTCTTCATTAACAACAGCGTGATATTTTTCCACCCTTTGCATTAAATCTTGCTTCTTGTGCCTCAGCAAAAAATTGCTTTTGACATACAACCTCTTCTTCAGGATGATGCTTTTTCATATGCTCCACATATACTTCATAACTTGGTACCCCAACGAGCAAACTAATAAAGCGTTTTCTTTCCCCCCATACTTTCCGTAGTCGTTTAAGCATAATAGTTCCTCGACTCACTTTCATCTCTAGAAATATATGCTGCCTCTTTTAGCAGCATCGGCTTATTTCTTAATACTTGAATCCAAATTCGAATTGCAGAAATTAATACAGCGATTACAACTATCATAAAAATCCCGCAAAGCGCTGCATCAATATAATCATTGAAAATAATTTGCTTCATTTGAGCAACATTTTTAGCTGGTGCTAACACTTTCCCCTCATCTAATGCTCCCTGGAACACCTTTGCATGAGATAGAAATCCTATTTTAGGGTTTTCATGAAATAGCTTTTGATAACCCGCCGTCATCGTTACAATAAGCAATCCAACAGTTGGAATAAGTGTCACCCAAACATATGCCTTTTTCCCCATTTTGAACAAAATTGTCGTTCCAAGTAATAATGCAATACCTGCTAACATTTGATTTGCAATACCGAAAAGTGGCCATAATGTATTAATTCCACCAAGCGGATCTACTACCCCTTGGTACAAAAAATAACCCCATCCTAATACACATAACGTTGTAGCTATTACATTTGCTAATGTAGAATCTGTTTTCGCAAACGGCTTATATACATGCCCTAAAATATCTTGAATCATAAATCGTCCTACACGCGTTCCTGCGTCAATCGTTGTTAAAATAAATAGGGCTTCAAAGAGAATAGCAAAATGATACCAGAATGCCATCATCGCCGTTCCACCTATTACTTGTGAGAAAATATATGCCATACCTATCGCTAACGTTGGTGCGCCACCTGTACGTGATAAAATTGTTTGCTCTCCAACATTTACAGCAAGTTCTTTTAGTTCATTTGGTGTAATAGCAAATCCCCATGAAGAAATAACTTGAGCTGCCTGCGATACATCCGTACCAATAAGTGCTGCCGGACTATTAATCGCAAAATAAGTTCCTGGTGTTAATACACAAGCTGCAATCATTGCCATCGCAGCTACAAACGACTCCATTAACATTGCTCCGTAACCAATTGGCTGTGCATGTCCCTCTTGTTCAATCATTTTTGGCGTCGTACCTGATGAAACAAGAGCATGGAATCCAGAGACTGCACCACAGGCAATCGTAATAAATAAGAACGGGAATAAATTACCGGAGAAAACAGGACCTGTTCCATCAATAAATTGCGAAACTGCTGGCATTTGTAAATCAGGTGCTACAATTAAAATACCAATCGCCAATCCAACAATTGTTCCAACTTTTAAAAATGTACTTAAATAATCACGTGGTGCTAATAACATCCAAACTGGTAATGCAGATGCAATAAATCCATATACAATAAGCATAATAGCAATTGTTTCGCCACTAAATGTGAACATACTTGCAAGTGTTGGATTTTCTGCTACATACTGTCCTCCAATAAGAGATAAAATAAGTAGGATAATACCAATTACTGACCCTTCTCCAACACGACCAGGCCTAATATAGCGCATGTAAACTCCCATTAAAATAGCGATGGGAATCGTTGCTGCTATCGTAAACATTCCCCAAGGACTTCCAATCAGTGCCTTTACTACGACTAACGCTAATACTGCTAATAAAATAATCATAATTCCTAAAATACCTATCATTGCAATTAGTCCTGTAACAGGCCCAATCTCATCCTTAATCATTTCTCCTAACGATTTACCATTACGTCTCATCGAAGCAAATAAAATGACAAAATCTTGGACAGCCCCCGCAACAACTACCCCAACAATAATCCAAATGGTCCCTGGTAAATATCCCATTTGTGCTGCTAAAATCGGTCCTACTAAAGGTCCCGCCCCAGCAATCGCTGCAAAGTGATGTCCAAACAATACCCACTTATTTGTTGGAACATAGTCTTTCCCATCGTTTAATGTATGGGCTGGTGTTTGACGATTATCATCTAAATTAAAAACCTTTCTCGCTATAAATCTACTATAAAAGCGATAAGCAACTGCATATACACATACAGCAGCTACTAAGAGCCATACAGCATTAATGGTTTCACCTTGTGATAAAGCTATTACCCCAAAAGCCCCTGCTCCTACTGCTGTAATAACGCCCCAAAGTAAGATCGATTTCAATGTCTTCACATACAATTCCCCCAATACTATTTCTTAGTGGAGATTGTACTAAATTTTCTGAATATTTAACTTGAATCCTCCCTATCATGAAGGATTTTCAGTTTATCATGTTAAAATACTCTCATTACCTACTATAATTCAATTTTATTTCGAAGGCGTTTTACATAATTACGACTGACTGGAATCGGTTGCTCATCATACCTATCTAAATACAAATTATACGTGCCATTATAATAAGGTTTCAGTTCTTTTACATATGACATATTAATTAAATAGCTTTTATGCACACGTAAAAAATCATATGCATTTAGCTTATTTTCTAATTCCTGAAGTGTATATGTTGAAATATACTGATTATTCGTTGTGTAAATTGAAACAGTTTTATTTTCTTTATTTTTACTTACATATACGATATCTTCTGGAAGAATATATCGTATACCCTCTTGACTTTCTATCGGTAGTTTCCGCAAATAACTCTTTGCTTTCTCACCTTGTTCTTTACCTATTTTATATAAAAGAAATTGTAAATCTTCTTCACGAAATGGTCGTAATAAATAATAAAATGCTTGGAAACGAAAAGCTGTAATAGATTCCTCTATGTTTTCACCTACAAAAATAAATTTTGTATAGCAATTTATTTCTCGTAATAAACTTGCATATTCAAAACCAGTACCATCTAGTAATTTGGAACTTAAAAAAACAAAGTCTGGTATATGTTTTTTCATCATAAATAAAGATTCTGTTCCTGTCTTTGCTTCAAAACATTCTACATTTCTCATATTTTCAGTGAAATTTTCAGCTAACTCTCTTCTCTCTTCTGCCTCTTCCATGATCAGTAAAATTTTCATTTCTTCAACCACCTAATTCTTTGTCCATATGTCCTGCTGTATACATTCGCTTTTATAAGAAATAATCCCTTTTTCTTACTATACCATTATTTATCTAAAAAAACAGAAAAAAGGAA
>NZ_JAKUFY010000033.1:0-55292 GCF_022663675.1 Bacillus cereus group sp. BfR-BA-01355 | reverse complement strand
TGAACACATATTAGGGGTATTTGGTTTGCATTCTATTCGGCTTGAAATTTCTGGAATCCAATCAATTATAGCTCTAAAAAACAGTTGACTAATCGTAAGAAAGACACCCAAGAGCTATCAAAGATTTTAATTCGCCTGTTCAACCTCCTACAGCAAAACGGGAGAAAATCTCATCGATATGAGAAGAAAACAGTCTTTGATATATTAGGTGTCATTTACAATTGTACCATGTTTGATAATCAAGCGGCTTAAATCAAAAAATTGAAACCCATTAGGGTTTATTTCGTATGCAAATCTTTAAATTCCCTACACGTAGCTTTTAAAAAAAAGAAACAACCTCTATTATAATTAACGTTTTATGGTCTTAGCTTGATAGCGATGGGGTAGTGCCATATCCCTATCAAGTTAAAGTTTTGATGTCCCCGCAATGATAAAAATTGTGAATATTTATATGAAAGATTAGAGCTCTCCTTCTTGTAGGAGGGCTCTAATCTTTGTTTAAAAACTATAGCATATACATGGGCAGACTCAATATGTGAACTTTGTCCGGATTCAATTTAGAATATAAAAAAGGAGAACTTGCGTTAGAATACAAGCTCTCTTTAAAAGAAATAACGTAATTGAGATACTTATATATTAACAATTTTTTCTTCTAGTTCCATATTTCTTATGTTGAGAAATAAATGATAAGGGGCTTAATAAAACTAAAATGAATTATTGACATAATATTTCGACGATAATATAATAAATCTCGAATTCAAGATAACTTGTAAAGGATTGGTAATTATGAGTGTGATTAATGATGAGAGCTTATCTTTAAAGTTATTTGTTACATTATCAAGGGCAGCACAGGCAATTACTAAGCGTATTGAAGAGGATATAAAAAGTTATGGACTTAATCCAACTGAATTTGCAGTGCTTGAGCTACTATATAGTAAAGGCGATCAGCCTATACAAAAAATTGGAGGGAAAATATTACTTGCAAGTAGTAGTATCACGTATGTAGTGGATAAGTTGGAAAAGAAGAGGTTCTTAATACGAAAACCATGTCCAAAAGACCGCCGTGTCACGTATGCGTCAATTACTTCAGATGGTATTCAGTTAATGGATAGTATTTTTCCTCAGCATAAAGAGGCGATTCGGCATATATTTGGTGGTTTGGACTATATTGAGAAAAAAATGATAATCGAAAAGTTGAAAAAATTAGGGTATTATGCACTCGAACTATAAATTTTTAGAAATATATCTCGAATTAGTAATGTCCTAATTAAATCTAATTTAAATAAATAGGAGGAAAAATTAATAAATGGTAGTAAATTTATTATAATACAAAATGAATAAACCATGTAATTTCAATTGGTATAGCATGAAATAAAGTTGTTATGTTAACGTATACATATCGTCCTTTAAATTATAAATCTTTCATAAAGCGGAGAGTGGGTATCAAGAATGGAATTACGTCATTTAGAGTATTTTATTCAAGTTTGTAATAATAATAGTTTCACTAAAGCTGCGGAAGTTCTAGGTATTTCACAGCCGACTTTAAGTCAACAAATCCGTGTTTTAGAAGGGGAACTTGATACACCCTTGTTTCATCGAGTTGGAAGAGGTATCAAAATGACAGAAGCGGGTAAGCTGCTATTTGATAAAGGAAAATTTATCATGCAACAATTTGATGACGTGTATAATGAAATTTTTGAATTAAAGGGTGTAAAAAGAGGTGTGATTACTATAGGAGGTTTATTAGAGGATCTCACTTATTTAACACCTTATATTATGAAGTTTCAACAACATTATCCCAACATTGTAGTAAAGATTATAGAATCCGAAGTTGCTGTAAATCAAATCGTTGACAAAAATATTGATTTCGGGATTACACGTAGTGCTCAAATTCCAGACATATTAACAAGCACCCTTTTGTATAGTGAAGAGCTCGTCCTTGTAATTCCAAAAAATCATCCTTTGAATGAAAAATCATTTGTTTCTTTTCGAGAATTAGTAGGGCTGAGTAGAATAATGGTTTCATGTAGTTGTCGTGAATCTATTAAGATATATTGTGAGAGTTTAGGGTTATCTTTATCTGAAGCAAATATAGAAACAAAATCTTCTATTTCTCTATTGAGCCTTGTATACAATGGACATGGGGTTGCCATAATACCTCTTTCACTGGTTAACTTTGTTAATAATGATACTTTGAGCATAGTTCGTATTACTGATCCAACACCAAGCCAAGATATTAATCTTATTCACTTTGATGATAAATTTTTAAGTTTTGCAGCACGTATCTTTATGCAGAAGTTAAATGATTCGCAAAAAGTATCAGTGTAATAGAAATAATAATGATTCTAGTGTAACAATTGAAAAATTAAGATCTATATTAAAGTCAAAGGGCAGTGGATTTATATGTGTGGTGTAGTCGATCAAGAGGGGGATACCATTGACTTTTAATTAAGGAAAAAAGGACAGACTTTGCAAGGAGAGAAGGCTATCAAAAACAAGTTAAGTTAATCAATCAATTCTTCGGTCTTATCGCATAGTAACACATTCCATGTAGGGATATACAATGCTATTTCGAATCTACATACCCTTATTGCAGAAAGAAAACCACCGGCATTATACCGGTGGTTTTGACTTAGAAAGCAAAGCAAGTACAACCGATACCCCATGTAGTTCCATCTTTTCCTATTACGGTATGAGTGTGTTGATGGAGAGGGTTACTGCAACTATGTAACTTGTTATCATGGGAATCGTGGGAAAGTATAGTGTTGGCTAGGTTAGCACCACCATAACCATAAACGCCCGTCGGTGACCAATCAGGTGATGCTGGCGGCAATTCAGGTGATAAATTTTTAAATTCATCATTTCCATAAACAACCTGCCCACCCATAATGGTGAGTAATGATTCAAGGTTTTTGATTTCTTCTTCTGGCACAGTAAAGTAGTCAGCAGACAATACAGCAAGATCAGCAAACTGACCTACTGCCAGGGTTCCCTTTTTACCTTCATCATCAGAGAACCACGCACTTCCTTTTGAATATAATTCCAGGGCTACTTTTCTATCAAGTTTATTTTTTTCATCGTATATGGAAAGCCCACCAATGGTTTTTCCGGCAACCATCCAGTAAAGGGCAACCCAAGGGTTATAGCTGGAAACCCTAGTTGCATCACTACCGGCGCCAACAGGTATACCAAGGTCTAACATACGATAAATCGGAGGAGTACGCTTTGCAGCTTCCTTTCCGTATAAATCAACAAAGTATTCACCTTGAAAAGCCATGCGGTCTTGGATGGCAATACCGCCATTTAAAGCCTTAACACGTTCCATACTACGATCTGAGATTGTTTCTGCATGGTCAAACCACCATCGTAGACCATTAAAAGGAATTTCACTGTTAACTTCCTCAAATACATTTAAGAAACGTGTGATTGACTCATCATAAGTTGCATGTAAACGGAAGGGCCAACGGTTTTCCACCAATAGAGAAATTACTTTCTTTAAGTCAGCTTCCATCATCGTAGCTAGTTCAGGCCGTGGCATTTGAAATTTTTCAAAATCGGCTGCTGAGAATACTAACATCTCTCCGGCACCATTCATTTTATACTTATCACTTCCTTGACCTGGAGAAACAATTTTTGCCCATGAAGCAAAGTCTTCATATTCATGATTTGGATTTTGCGTAAATAGATTATAAGCAATACGCAAAGTTAATTGTTCCTTCTCGGCTAAATGTTCAACAACTTTGTAATCATCCGGATAATTTTGGAATCCACCACCTGCGTCAATAGCACTTGTAATACCTAATCTATTTAATTCGCGCATAAAATGGCGAGTTGAGTTAATCTGGTCGTCAAAATTAAGTACTGGTGCTTTACCCAAACTTGAATAAAGAATAGAAGCGTTAGGATTCGCAATTAAAAGGCCTGTTGGATTACCTCGTTTATCCCGCTCAATTAAGCAGCCTGGAGGGTCTGGTGTATCTTTCGTATATCCCAGTGCATGCAGCCCTGCACGATTTACAAGTGCTCTATCGTAAAGATGTAGCACAAAGACAGGAGTGTGTTCAGAAACGGCATTAATTTCTTCCAAAGTTGGCAACCGTCTCTCTTTAAATTGAAATTCAGACCAACCTCCAACTACTCTTACCCACTGAGGAGCAGGTGTACGCCTTGCCTGTTCTTTGAGCATTTCTAGAGCAATAAAAAGTGATGGCACGCCTTCCCAACGTAATTCCATATTATAATGTAGACCACCACGAATAACGTGTATATGAGAGTCATTCAGGCCTGGAATAGCTCTCTTTCTTTTAAGGTCTATTTTCTTTGTTTTTTCCGTGGCACTATTAAGAAGCTCATCTCCACCTACTGCAGTGACTAAACCATCAGTTATGGCGATAGCAGATACCTCAGGTTGAGAAGGGTCAAGGGTAGTAATTTTTCCGTTATATAAGATCATATCCGGTAAAGTCATGTTCACACCTCGTCTACTTTCTATTATTTTGTAACCATGGATGAAATAATTTACCGAAAATCGGCATGACTACCCATGATAGCAAGGACACTATACATACAGAAACAAAAAAAGCTGACATAATAGGATTCATATGTTTTATAATAGGTCCTATCAATTTAGGAACTAACATGCTAAGAGGCCATACACCCAAAAGGGTAACGATAGACATTTTCCATTTTGGCGGTGGAACTGGCGTTTTCGGAGTAACAAACCAATAAGCCAAACTGCTTTCAGTTTTGTAAGTTGGATTAGTGGCTTGAAATTGCTCGGCCGTTTTTAACAAATCCCGGCGAACATCTGATTCTTGCCAAGCACGTAGATGCTCATACGTATCAAAGCGAAAAATAACAGTATACTCTCTGGATTCGTTACTTGGGACTATTAGATTTACACCTAAATGTCCTGGGAATTTAGTAGCCGCAGCCTCAATTTCATGTCTCCATGTTTCAAACTGTTTTTCTTTACCCTGTTGAATTTCCCATGTAACAATCGTTGTTACTGGATTAGCAGCATCCATTGTGTTCTCTGTATGAGTCTCTTCGACAGCTACTCCTTCTAGTTTCATATTTTTCTGCTTGGAAGCGCGCCGTGAACCATAGTATATGCGTATTCTACACCTTGACCATAAGCGCCAGTGTGTTCTTTTACAATCTCCATTACAGCATCATAAGTGTCTTTGTGTGCCCAATCACGTTGGTATTCAAGTAAAACTTGAATTGCTGTCACTGGAATTGCACCAGCTTGTTCTACACGACGCATAGCAGCGTTATGTGCTGTCAAACTAGTACCACCTGAAGCATCATCAACTGCATACACCTCATAGCCAGCTTTAATTGCTTCAAGCACAGGGAATGCAAGGCAAACTTCAGTCCAAAGTGCTGCAAATATTAATTTCTTTCTACCTGTTGCTTTAACTGCTTCAACAAATTTTGGATCTTCCCAAGAATTCATTGAACTGCGTTCTATAATTTCATGGTTTGGGAATATGTCAAGAATTTGCGGCCAAAAATAACCAGAAAAGCTGCGTGTTTCAACTGTAGTAAGAATAGTAGGTACGTTAAAAGTTTTTGCTGATTTAGCAAGCAGCATAACGTTATTAATCAATGTTTGTCTATCAATACTTGCAACTCCAAAAGTCATTTGAGGCTGAAAATCAATCAAAATTAAGGCACTGTTCTCCGGATTTAACAATTCTAAATTACTCATAATAAAACGCTCCTTTTTTAATTGTTTAAAATCAATATTATTGAAAATAATGTTTTTTCTGTTAATTAAAAAGAGAGTGCTGATTTAATCAGCACTAAATGTATACTATCCATTTTTTAAAAAGTGATTTAAAGCTATTTCCTTGAAATACATTTATGCATTTTGTTTACTAAGATCTCGCTGTGCGCCCATATAGCTTCCAATTATATTTTGATAGCCTGGAAGATTGCTAGCAAGCAAATTGCCAAAACCTTCGACATCGTTGCGCCAATCGCGTTGTAATTCGCAAGCTACGCTAAACCAGTTCATAAGTTGCACACCACTATGTGCCATACGAGTATTTGCAGCATCTGCAACATGTTTATTGAAAGTACCTGAAGCATCAGTAACAGCAAATACTTCATATCCAGCTTTTATAGCGGAAAGTGCAGGGAAAGCAACACAAACGTCCGTAACTACGCCGGCGATGATAATTTGCTTTTTTCCAGTTTCTTCGATTGCTTTTACAAAATCATCATTATCCCATGCGTTAATTTGTCCAGGTCGAGCTATTTTTGGTGCATGAGGAAAGAGATCAACCAATTCTTGCATTAAAGGTCCGTTAGGTCCGTTTTCAAAACTTGTTGTTAAAATAACTGGTAAATCAAAAAACTTAGCAGTATGAGCAAGAGCTAAAACATTGTTCTTGAATTCATCAACACCATAGTCACGTACTAGTCCGGACATAAGACCAGTTTGATGATCTACTAAAAGCACGACAGCATCATCTTTGTTAATACGAGAATAGAGATCAGTCATTATGTATTCCTCCTAAAAATTAAGTAATCGAAGAAAGTTTAAATAGTCGAATACTATCATAAGTTTCTTCGTTTATAACTAAGCTGACCAATAATATTGGTTATAGCAGCATTCACAGAACATGAAGTGCTATACAAATTTATAGTATTTGAAAACTGATTCATTAATCAATTCTAAATTATCTATAATTTGTATAGGTCGTAACTATAGTTGTTTTCACTATAAAATAGATTGGTTTTACCTATACATCCTATAGATAGAACAATATTGATAGTCACCTATTTTTGTTATTACAATTGAATATGAGTAATGTTCAGTAATTATTTTATGATGAAAAAGGTATTAGAGGGGGGATTGTTCCAAACGGAGAAAAAATGCATTGGAACAATAGAGTTTCATACTTAGAGTTCACAACATAAACGTGCATGAATAGCTTATGAGATTCATCCGAATTATTGAAGAAAAGGATACATATTAAAGGAGGTAGGAGAATGGCAAAAATTACTGTAGGAACCGAAAATCAAGCACCAATTGAGATATATTATGAGGATCATGGTATAGGAAAACCAGTTGTACTCATTCATGGTTGGCCGTTAAGTGGTCGATCTTGGGAATATCAAGTTCCCGCTCTTGTTGAGGCTGGATACAGAGTTATAACATATGATCGTCGAGGCTTTGGAAAATCATCTCAGCCGTGGGAAGGGTATGAATATGATACCTTTACTTCTGATTTACATCAACTATTAGAACATTTAGAGCTTCAAAATGTCACACTTGTTGGTTTTTCTATGGGGGGAGGCGAAGTAGCCCGGTATATTGGGAAATATGGAACCCATAGAATAGAGAAGGCTGTATTTGCCGGAGCTGTACCACCATTCCTTTACAAGTCAGCAGATCATCCTGAGGGTGTATTAGATGATGTAGCAATTCAAGGATTTGAAAATGGAGTGAAAAGTGATCGCATAGCATTCCTTGATGAGTTTACGAAAGGTTTTTTTGCTGCTGGAGATCGAACTGACTTAGTTAGTGAACCATTTCGACTTTACAATAGGGATATCGCTGCGGGTGCATCACCTAAAGGAACATTAGATTGTATCGCTGCTTTCAGCAAAACAGACTTCAGAAGCGATTTAGCCAAGATTAATATACCTACCCTTGTCATTCATGGTGATTCAGATGCAACTGTACCATATGAATATAGTGGGAAATTAACACATGAAGCAATTCCTAATTCTAAAGTAGCATTAATAAAGGGTGGTCCACATGGGCTCAATGCAACGCATGCTAAAGAATTTAATGAAGCACTCCTATCATTTTTAAAGGACTGATTACAACTATATAATTGTTAATTGAGACATTATAAATAAGTTAAAATAAAGCTTTATAAAAGATGCTCTTGGATAAATCCAGGAGCATCTTTTTAAATATTGATATTGAGATGTTAGGTTAATAAATCGCCATTAGTTTTGGATTGAATATTCTTCTTAACAGCTAAAATGTATTGATTAGAGTTTTTTAGATTTCTTAGAAGTATTGTTATATTACTATCAAGATAATATTTCTTCCTCAAAACAAAGAAATATACATTTTTTTGAGGAAAAAATATCTTGTCAGAAAACAATAAAATCTTATTAATTTTTATAATTGGTAGAATTTTTATGGAAATAATTCTCTTAATATATTAAAATAACATCGTATTATGTCAGATTTTAATTAGGGGAGAGAAATTTTATGTTGAAAAAAATCATTCCAGTTGCTTTAGCATTAAGTACAGTTACTTTTACTAGTGTATTTGCTGCGCCTTCAATCCAAGCGAGTACAGAACCAAACCGCTACATAGATGTGCAAATGCTCGGTATTAACGATTTTCATGGGCAACTAGACACTGTAAAAAAAATTAACAATAAAGATGCAGGGGGAATTGAGTACTTAGGGGCTTATTTACGTGATCGTGAAAAACAAAATCCGAATACATTAAAGGTACATGCTGGCGATGTTGTTGGAGCAAGTACTCCTGTTTCAGCATTATTACAAGACGAACCTACGATTGAATTTCTAAATGATTTGAAATTCGATGTTGGAACTATAGGAAATCATGAATTTGATGAAGGTGTTGCGGAAATGAACCGCCTTATTTATGGTGGATATCATGAGAAAACAGGGAATTTTAAAGGAGCAAAATTCCCATATGTTGCTGCAAATTTCTATAATAAATCCACCGGTCGTTTATTTTTACCACCATTCACTATAAAAAAGGTACAAGGAGTTCCTGTTGGATTTATCGGAGTTGTAACAACGGATGTTCCTAACCTTGTTATGCCTACTATGCTAAAGAATGTGGAAATTACAGATGAAGTTGAAGCTATTAACAAATCCGTAAAGCAATTAAAAAAACTAGGCGTTAAATCTATCGTTGTTCTTGCACATAACGGAGGTACAACAGATGGGAACGGCGTAACAAATGGTGATATCGTCCGATTAGCAAATGAGACTGATCCAGAAGTCGATGTTATTTTTGGTGGGCATAGCCACACGTATGTAAATGGAACTGTTAATAATAAACTTGTCGTACAAGCAAATTCTTATGGTATGGCTTTTGCTGATGTTGATGTAAAGATTGACCGTAAGACACAAGATATTGTTGAGAAAAAAGCAGAAATTGTTACAACTTACCATGAAGGCATGGAGCCTGATAAAAAAATAAAGAAGAAGATGGAGAAATATCAAGCAAAAATCGCACCTCTTGTTAATGAAGTTGTAGGTAAGTCTATTGCTCCACTAGATCGCAAACTCAATACGGCTGGTGAATCTACTCTTGGAAATTTAGTTGCTGATGCCCAGCGTACAACAATGCAATCCCAAATTGCACTTATGAATCCTGGTGGTATTCGTAATGACTTAGATGCTGGTGATATTACATGGGGCGAGATATATGGTATTCAACCATTCGGAAATCAATTAATAAAAGTAAATTTAACAGGCCAAGACATTCGTGATATTTTAAATCAACAATGGCAAAAAGACATAACAAGAATGCTTCAAATTTCAGGGATCCAATACACTTGGGATGCGAACAAGCCTAATGGAGAAAAAGTAACAAGTATTCGCTTAACAAATGGAGAAGAAATTATTCCTTCGAAAACTTACAGCGTCGTTGCTAACGCATTTCTAGCTTCAGGTGGAGATGGATTTGTATCTTTTAAAAACGGTAAAGATGCTGAAACAGGACCAACTGATTTTGAAGCATTAGTAGATTATATAAAAAAATCAAAAGAACCAATTCAGTCTATTATTGATGGAAGAATTCAAAAAATAAATTAGGTTTTTATTAATCTCAAAAAAAAATAGATTACCTATACTTTTTATTGTACAGGTAATCTATTTTTTGTGGGTTTGAAATAAAGTCTTACTGTGGCCAATTAATAGTGACGGTGAATTTGGCCCCTATGGAACATTAAAATTGGATGATCCAAACAGTTATAACTACATTTTTGGACAGGTCAAAAAAGATCAATTTTTTATTGATTTACGTAAGGCGAACGGCGTGACAAAAACTTGGTTACACGAACAACATCCAATTTTCGCTGGAATAACTACCGAAGGGCCTGATATACCAAAAACTGTTGATATATCATTAGGTAAAGCGTTTGATATACTTGTTCAAATTCAAAAAGTGAGTCCATCTCAAGTACATCAATAAATTTAGAATAATATGCCTTAATGACAAATTTCATAGTGTTTCATATAACACAATGAAATTTGTTTTATATAGCAAGAAGAATAATCGCATTAGAAAAAATTAGCAGTTTAACCTGTTAAGAGTAAAACGAATCTTCAATATGTAAAGCGCAAAAACACTGAAGCGAAAAGCATCGGTGTTTTTTGCGCTTTCGGGCACAGATGCTACTTCAACCCTAGTGTACAAGTGATTTTGTATGTAAGGAATTTGTAAGGAATAGGTAAGAAAAAAGAGATTTTCATTGTGTAGGATAAAAATATAAGGAGTCGTGAGGGGGGGATAAGTACGGCCTATATATAACAATCAGTAACAAGAGTGTTTTGTGAAAATAATGAGTACAATGATTGCAAATGCATTGTTGCCTTTTCATCATTGGGAGAATGGATAGCTGTGTGGTTCGTATATGACACTGCTATCAACTATCTATACAATTTTAATAGAAGAGAGGAATTCTTTATGAAAACACGCAGTAAAATTACATGTGCAAGTCTAGCACTTTTAATAGCTGGAAGTTCCCTGTTATACATAACACCAACATCAATTGTAAAAGCAGAACCTACGCAAAATGTATCTAGTTCGTTACAAACAAGTACGAAAAGCGATCGTACTTCCGTTAAGAAAGCAATGCGAGATGAACTGCAACTTGGATACCCGGGAATACTCGCTCAAATTTCTAAGGGGGGTAAAACTTGGAGTTATAGTGCTGGGATAGCGGATTTGAGAACTAAGAAACCAATGAAAGCAGATTTTCGCTTTCGCATTGGCAGTGTGACGAAAACGTTCATTGCAACAGTTCTACTTCAATTATCTGGAGAGAACCGTTTGAATCTAGACGACTCAATTGAAAAATGGTTACCTGGTGTGATTCAAGGAAACGGATATGATGGTAACCAGATTACTATCCGGCAAATATTGAATCATACAAGTGGTATTGCTGACTATATAAATTCAAAAGACTTTGATATTACGGATATAAAAAAATCGTATACGGCTGAAGAATTTGTAAAGATGGGGATTTCACTTCCCCCAGACTTTGCCCCAGGAAAGGGTTGGTCTTATTCAAACACAGGATACGTATTACTGGGGATCCTTATTGAAAAAGTAACTGGCAACAGTTATGCCGAAGAGGTTGAAAATCGGATTATTGAACCGCTTGATTTGTCAAATACATTCCTACCTGGCAATTCAAGCGTGATTCCAGGGACTAAGCATGCCCGTGGCTATTTGCAACTAGACGGAGCGAGTGAGCTAAAAGACGTTACTTATATTAACCCAGGTAGCTCGGATGGAGATATGATTTCTACTGCTGACGACTTAAGCAAATTCTTCTCTTACTTACTAGGTGGCAAATTACTGAAGGAACAGCAGTTAAAACAAATGCTTACTACAGTTCCTACAAATAGAGAGGGAACCGGATATGGTCTTGGAATCCTTGAAATTAAGCTTCCGAACGGTGTCTCGGTATGGGGACACAGGGGGGCCGTTCCAGGGTTTTCCACTTTTGTTGGTGGAACACTTGGAGGTAAACATATACTCGCTATCAATTCGAACAGTTTAAACATTAATAACCCGGAATTTTTTAAAAACATTTTACTTGCTGAATTTAGCAAGTAGGAAAAACGGATAAATTTTGTCATTTGTAATTTCCATCGGAATGGATTACCGCTTGAAATGAGTATAGAGGGATTAAGTATCTAGAAACAATCAAGCCAATCATGAAGGATGGCTAAGTAAAAGGATTTGTTTATACATTGGCCAATTAAAAGAGCAACACATATAATGAGTGATTATGTATATAGTATTGCATTTGTGTTGGTATCGTCACGGATTGTAAATTTGTATAAGGTGCGAAGTCTAATTTAAGACTTCGCACTTTTGCTGTTTAACAGCTTTTATTACGAAGCTATTAACAATAGAAAAAGGAGAATGTAACTAGTTATGTGGATACTACTGTATGATTGGTGCAACAAATTGTGACTCTAACGTATTTGAAAGGTTTGATAAATTCACCGTTTATCGTCCTGACATTGATATTAAAAAGGCATTTAGTGGTACTGCAAGACATCTTGCTTTTGGATCAAGTATCTATAATTGTGTAGGAGCAGCATTTGCAAAATTAGAAATTGAAATAGATTCAACGATCAAAGATAATATTAGCGGAAAAAAATTGAGGGACATTAAAGATTTTGTGAAGAGGACTTCAAAAATGAAATAACATTGTAATAAGTTATATTTCTATTATTAATTGAAAGTTATTACCCTATAAATTCAGTCATTTATTATATAACTGAGTGCATAAAAAATGAACCGAACTCTATTAAATAATGTAAAAGCTAAAAGGTTTTCGCTTTGGGAACATCTCAAAATATTAAATTGATGGTAACTTTGTTGTAGCTCTTTAAACATACCTATATTAAAACCCAAATTTCTCAATTTAATGCTGAGAAATTTGGGTTTTAATATAGGAATCAATTTTTTAAAAAATTTTTAGAAATTTAAAGATAAAGTATTGTATACATGTAAGTATGATTAAAAATGAAAAGTTGTAAATGCTAAATTTAATTAAATATGCCTTACTCTCTTTAACATTGGCCTGAATGAATAGTTTATAGGAGATTACACTGGCTAAAGATGCGATAATTGTTCCAAGCCCTCCAATATTTACTCCTAGTAATAAAGCTTTCCAATCAGAAGTAAAGTTTGATAGAAGAATTGAAGTAGGAAAATTGCTAATCAATTGACTCAAAAATATGGAACTAAAGAAGACTGAAGTATCTCCTCTTAAATTAGCGCGAGCAAATGTCCCCAGTGCATCGGAATGGGAAATGTTTCCGATAAAAATAAAAAAACAGACAAAGGTTATTAGAAGAAAGTAATCGATCTTAAATAGTAAGTTTCTATCTAACGTAAATGCTGCTATCAGTGTGACTATTAGCGCGATGTAATAATTAATAACACCAAAAATAGATGCAATGATAGTAATAAGTATCAAAATCCAGACGGTAGCTTTTTTTCGATTTTTCACGGTAATAACAGGTAGTTCTATTTTCAAATCTGTTTTTTGAAGTTTTTGAGTAAATATAAATAATAAACTAATTCCAAGTACAGCTAAAAGCAGAATTGAACCTAAAAATGGGATGAGCTTAATTCCATAGTAAGAATATAGGTATAAATTTTGTGGGTTTCCCATAGGCATCAAGCTACTACCGATGTTTGCTGCAATTGTCTGCAGGATGATTGTATCCATCATGTTCATTTGTGTTTTTTTACTAATGACAAGTGTTATTGGTACAAAAGTGAGGAGAGCAACATCATTTGTTACAAACATGGAGCAAATAAAGCATAACAAAATTAGAATAATAGATATTGACCTGCTGTTATTGCATTTATTTAAAATCGCAACGGCAAGTTTGTCTAATATCTTTAGCTGTTCCAAGGCCTTAATGGCTACCATCAGATTAAATAAGCTAATTAACACTTCAAAGTTAATATATTCGATCTTTGGCGAATGTATTAAGCAGCTTACAATTGCTAGTATCAGTGAAATGGTAAGCACTAAATCCTTTTTTAAAAATTCGAATTTCATAAGGAGTCTTTTTTTATTTTGAACGAATACTATTTCTTTCACAATACACCACCTGTAATCTATGTTAGTAAATATACGTTTTTTGGGATAACTCGATATTGCTAGAAAAGAGGATGTCATAAGGTCCTAAATAAGAGTTTTGTAATGTTTCATCCCTTCAACAAAATCTTTTTTTCTTAGTGTCTTTCATGTTGTAAATATGTGCAATATAGACGAATCCAACTAGGGGGATTAATTGAGAAAACAAATGTTTTTTGTATGATAACATAAATAAATTAAATGTTTTATTTTTTTAATATTCTTATAATATTCCATTGATTCTTGATTTCAAATACTTTATATGAACTTCTAAAAGAGAAAAAATATGCATGTTTTTATGAAGAAAATAGAGGCTTGTCAGAGGTTAGGTAGAACAGCATCCGCGACGTTTGGATACTGTATAAAATTCACAAAATCTCACTGTTTTTTTAGATGAAAAATCTTAAAATATTTTTTTGTTTTTATAAAAATCTGTACTTTTTCGTAACATTCTGTACTTTTAATTATAAATTAAAGACAAGCTTCTCTTAGTTGAAGATTGAAAGCGCTTCATAGTTTTTCTATAAATTTTTTATCTAGCCTATTTTTGAGATTAGTAGTGAGAAAGGAGATATTTCCATGTTCTTGAGAAAATTAACAAATAACCAGTTAATCACTATTGATTTTATGATTTAAATCACCGGTAAACGAAACAAACATAATAGTACAACAATGTTAGTGGATAAAAATATTAGTTTGCAGAAAGGGGTAGAGCATCCGTTTGTATAAGCGTTAAGTACTTCAAAATTTCAGTTTTACGGTTACATGTTGTGCTGTTTGCTTAAACAGGCCAATCCGATTAATATAGAAAATTTTTATCCTTGTTGTATTTGAATATGAAAGAGGTATTTATACCAGGAAATATAGGTGATTTTATATAAATTATAATATATAAATTTTGGCGTGGAGTGATGATATGGAAAGGTTTTTTGTAGAGTTAGTCGGATCAACAAATGATTTTTTATGGTCTAAATTGTTAATTATTATGCTTGTTATTTGCGGAATTTATTTTACATTTAAATTGAATTTTGTACAGTTTCGAATGTTAAAAGAGATGGTCCGTGTATTAATGGAGGGGAAAAGTGGTTCTAAAGATCAAATCTCTCCTTTTCAAGCGTTTTGTATTGGTATGGCAGCCCGCGTTGGGACAGGGAATATTACAGGAATTGCGATTGCAATTGCATTAGGTGGTCCTGGAGCTGTATTTTGGATGTGGATTATTTCTATTATTAGCTCGGCATCTAGTTTTGTCGAAAGCACATTAGCACAGATATATAAAGTAAAAGATAAAACTGGTTTCCGCGGTGGCCCATCCTATTATATGGAAAAAGGGTTGAATAAACGTTGGATGGGAGTATTATTCTCTATTTTAATCACAATTACTTTTGGACTTGTATTCAATTCAGTACAATCAAATACAGTTACAATTGCTTTTCAAAACTCATTTGGTACAGATCGTCTAACAGTTGGGATAATCATGGCCATTGCTTTCGCTGCGATTATTTTTGGTGGTGTACAACGTATTGCAAAAATGGCTGAATACAAGGTGGTATTTTTAGCGGTATTATACATTGGAGTTGCATTATTTGTTGTAGTTACCAACATATCAAAAATGCCGGAAGTTCTTTCTCTTATTGTTCAAAACGCATTTGGTTTTAAACAAATAGCAGGCGGTTCAATTGGTGCAGCACTTATGAATGGAGTTAAACGCGGTTTATTCTCAAATGAAGCTGGTATGGGAAGTGCACCAAACGTTGCTGCAACAGCAACAACAAGTCATCCGGTGAAACAAGGACTGATTCAAGCATTTGGTGTATTAACGGATACACTAATCATTTGTACTAGCACCGCCTTTATTATTTTGCTGTCTGATGCATATAAACAACCGGGGTTAAATGGTATTGCACTTACACAAGCAGCATTAAGTGAACACATAGGCCCTTGGGCATCGGGTTGTCTTGCTATCTTTGTTTTTTTATTTGGATTTGGTGCGTTAATTGGCAACTATTATTATGGTGAAACAAACATTCGCTTCTTACATACAAGTAAAGTGTGGTTAATGATATACAGAATAAGTGTGTTGGCTATGATTGTATTTGGTTCTGTTGCAAAGATTCAAATTGTATGGGATTTAGCGGACTTATTTATGGGCTTTATGGTTATTATTAATTTAATTGCTATTACCTTACTTTCAAAAGTAGCATTTGCGGCGTTACAAGATTATATAAACCAGAAAAAAGCTGGTAAAGATCCTATTTTTTATAAAGAAAACATTAAAGGACTTGAAAATATTGAATGTTGGGATAGTTATGAGAAAACTTCAAAAAAGAAAAGTGTGTAATAAGAAGGATATTCAGACTGCAATATGTCTGAATATTTTTCTTGGTTCTAGTGCAAATATTATTGATTATAGTAAAGAAAAAATCATTCTATATAAAGTTAATAGTACGGGGGAATATTATTAAATGATAAAGGATTCTAGCGTTCAAGTTGAGGGGCAAGAAAAAGTTTGCTTAGATCAATGGGTAGCTCATTATCGAGCGTATGCAGCTAAGGGACGAAGCGCCAGTTATATTCCCGCTCTGGGGGAAATAAATGTATCGCAGTTAGGTATTTGTATAGTAAAGCCAGATGGAACAATGATAAAATCAGGAGATTGGGAGATACCTTTCACATTACAAAGTATATCAAAAGTAATCGGTTTTATAGCCGCTTGTTTAAGTCGCGGTATTTCTTATGTATTAGAACGAGTTGACGTAGAGCCAACTGGAGATGCCTTTAATTCAATTATTCGTTTAGAGATACATAAACCAGGAAAACCTTTTAATCCTATGATCAATGCTGGAGCGATTACGATAGCTTCACTTTTGCCAGGGACATCGGTGCAAGAAAAATTAGAATCTCTATACGTATTAATTGAAAAAATGATAGAGAAGCGTCCCGCTATTAATGAAATAGTATTTCAATCAGAATGGGAAACGGCTCATCGTAATAGAGCATTAGCATACTATTTAAAGGAGAATGGTTTTCTAGAATCAGATGTGGAGGAGACACTAGAGGTTTACTTAAAACAATGTTCGATTGAAATAAATACAGAAGATATTGCCTTAATAGGGCTTATACTAGCACATGATGGATATCATCCTATTCGCAAAGAACAAGTGCTCCCTAAAGAAGTAGCTAGGTTAACAAAAGCTTTAATGCTTACTTGTGGAATGTACAACGCTTCTGGAAAATTTGCTGCTTTCATTGGATTACCAGCTAAGAGTGGGGTATCCGGCGGAATTATGACACTTGTTCCCTCAAAATCTAGGAAGGATTTATCGTTTCAAGATGGATGTGGTATTGGTATTTACGGACCAGCCATTGATGAGTATGGGAATAGTTTACCAGGAATTATGTTGTTAGAACATATTGCAAAAGAATGGGATTTAAGTATATTTTAAAAAGGAGCACAGATATTTTGGTGTTAGAGCGAGTCCAAAAGTGTTCAGACCTTATATTGTGTCTGAACATTTTTGAGTTATAAAGTATCTTTCTAAAGTAGAAGAGTGTAATGAATACTCACAATCTATAATGCTTTCGTTTATAACTTATTTATCAGTTTTTGAAAAAAATAGAGTAAGTATTGTATTAATGCAAATAGGTTTGTATACTGACTGTTAGGCGAAAGTGAGAAGTGATTATTTTGAATCTTAGTAATTTAGTAAAAAAAGACATCTATATTCTCGTTTTAATGATACTTACAGTACCCTTAGTAGGTGAAATAAAGTCATTTCCCTTAAATGAAACATTTAGAATGAGCTTTGGTGCACCAACATTTTTCTTTTTTTTATTATTGTTTCGACGAGTTCCAGCATTTTTACCGGGTTTTTTAACAGCGATAGTCGTGGTAGTATTTCGTATCTCAATGGATGTCATTATAAAGGAAAATATGGATTGGCTAGCCGCTTTTCATACTCACTATCCTAGTTTTTTCTTTTATTTTACTTATTCGTATCTCTTTCATTTAGCAAAAATCAAACGTTTTTATCATCAACCACTAATGATTGGTTTTATTGGTTGCATGATTGAAATACTGTCAGACTGTGTGGAATTAATGATTCAATATTTCGTATTAAAAACATCGATCACATCCGAGGCAATAAATGAGATCATTGTTATCGCATGTTCCCATAGTTTTATAGTTCTAAGCTTTTTCAATATGATGAAATTGTATGAAGCACAATCAAGGGAGCGACATATAAAGAAACAAAATGAACATATGCTCATGCTCATCTCTAATTTATATGAAGATGCTGTTCATTTAAAAAAAACATTACAAGATGCTGAGAATATAACAAAAAAATCCTATGATTTATATAAAACTTTAGACTCTTTTGAGCATAAACAGATGGATTTTCAGTTTGAGGATTTAAGGCAACAGGCATTACAAATTGCTGGTGAGGTCCATGACGTTAAAAAGGATAACCAACGTATTTTTGCGGGACTTTCAAAACTAATTTCTGATGAAAGTTTTACAGATTATATGTCTGTACATGAACTAGTAAATATCATTATACGGGCAAATACGAAATATGCACAGTTGTTAGAGAAAGATATCCAATTTGTGTATAAAATTGATGGTGTGCATCCTCATTATCATATTTATACAATCTTATCTATTATAAATAATATCGTTACAAACGCTGTAGAAGCTATCCAAGGTATGGGAACCATCACAATTGTCATTAATAAAGACCACCATTTTGTTGAATTTCAAATAGGCGATAATGGTCCTGGTATTTCTTCAAAATATAAAGATTCAATTTTTGAGCCTGGGTTTACTTCTAAATATGATGATTTAGGCAATCCATCGACAGGTATCGGATTATCGTATGTTAAAGAAATGGTCGCACAACTTGAAGGTGATGTTACGCTTGAGGACAGAACCGAAGGAAAAGGATCAATTTTTATAATTAGATTAGGGATTGATCATATAATTTCGAAAGGGTGATTCTATGTATTTTTATATAGTAGATGATGAAAAAGCGGTTCGCTCAATGTTGGCTCAAATTATCGAGGATGAAGATCTTGGGGAGGTTATAGGAGAAGCTGAGGATGGTTTATCTTTAGAGCAACAAATGGTAATCCTTAAAAATATAGACATTTTATTTATCGATTTGTTAATGCCGAATCAAGATGGAATAAAAACAATTCGTCAAATAAAGCCTTCGTTTAAAGGGAAAATCATCATGGCCTCTCAAGTAGAATCAAAAGAATTAATTGCTGAAGCTTATTCGCTTGGTGTTGAATACTATATTATTAAGCCAATTAACCGGATTGAAGTATTAACAGTTGTTCGGAAAGTCATTGAACGAATTCGTTTGGAAAAATCAATAAAAAACATTCAAGAATCGCTTAATATGGTACTAAAATTGGATAGTAATTCAAGTGTGCAAGAAAAATACCGTAATGAAAAACATTTAAATACTTTCAATCATTTTCAAAATTCCATTCATTTTCTTTTGTCTGAATTAGGAATAGCCAGTGAAAGTGGAAGTAAAGATTTAATGGATATGCTAGATTATTTATATAAATATGAACAAGATAACACGTTGGAACAAGGCTTTCCCTCACTAAAAGAGATTTTTATGAATTTGGCTCAAAAAAAACTTGGGGATTCAGCTGAAGATGCCGAATTAAAAAGGTTCATAGAAGCTTCCAAACAACGGATTCGGAGAGCTATTTGTCAATCATTAAACCATTTAGCATCCCTTGGACTTACTGATTTTTTAAACCCGAAGTTCGAAAATTATGCTTCTAGATTTTTTGATTTTACTACCGTAAGGAGAAAGATGACAGAATTGAATAATGAACCAACATTACCTGCTCGTATTGATACGAAAAAATTTATTCAAGTTCTTTATTTTGAAGCAAAACGAATACACCTGGAGTTAAGATGATAAACTCTTGCTAATTATTATTTTCAATTGCTAGATTGATAATTGTTTTCATGTTATTTGTTTTATATAGTTTTTCTAAGAGAGTATTTTCCTTTATTTCATATTGATTTTAAAATCAGAAAATTCCGTATCGATTTGGTAGAAGTGTATGAACTTAGAACAAAAGAATATGTATTTTTTATTTTTTTAAACATTAATATTCATTAAAAAAAACGAGTATTTTCACAATAAAATATAAATACATAGTAAGTTGAATTTAAAAAAAGATGCTATCTTCTAGCATCTTTTTTTCTTTAAGAGGAAATATCATTGATCCTTATATTATTTGAAATTCAAATGCGGGCATATAAATAACGGAAAAGGAGATAATATTTAACAAATTATAATTGGAAATGGTATTTTAGGTCAGAAATGTTTTTATACTAATTAGGTTATTGGTACTAAATAAGCATAATGTCTCGCTTTTCTGCTCTTTAATCTTATCGTTATTTTTTATTAAGTACATATCGTTTTTTAGAAATCTCAATCCTAGCAGAGTATATAAATTGGGTGATAAAAATGTGGAACATAATTACTTCTTATCTTCCAGATTGGAAAGTCTTTGTACAAGCTTTTATCTTGTTTTTAATTCCGTATACTATCTCAAGAGTTTTTCATTGGGTTCGTATGTCAGAGAAAGAGTGGGAAGAATGAGTTGGTGGAAGTCAAGAGACAAACAAGTGAAAAAAAATAATATTCAAAGTAAAACGAAACAAGAGCATAAACCTTCTCAAAATGCAATCGTTCATTTCACAAATGATTTTGCCTCTAACTTAGAACTTATAAAGCAACAAATCGGACATAATTCTGATGTTCGCTTTCGGAAGTTTAATATTGGACGCACAGATATTCAGGCTGGGATCGTTTTTGTTGATGGCCTATCAGATAAAGAGATAATTGACAAACATATTATGAAATTACTAATGGATGATTTTTCTGATGAATATAAAAATGAAACTTCTTATGTGGAGGGGACTGTTTCAAAAGAATATATTAAAAATAAAGTTCTTACAATTAGTGAAGTAGCAGAAGTCCATTACATAAAAGATTTAATACCCAAAGTATTGATAGGTTCAACAGCTCTTTTAATTGATGGTTTAGCAGATGTGTTTATTCTTGGTACAACAAAAGCAAATAAACGAAACATTGAAGAACCAGTATCGGAGGCATTAGTCAGAGGGCCACGGGTCGGTTTTACTGAAGTATTAAGTGATAATACCTCACTTTTGCGACGACATTGTGCGGATGAGAGCTTATCATTAGTAAAGCTACCAGTAGGAGAACGTGCAAAGAAAGAGTTAGTTGTCGCATTTATTAGAGATCTTGCTAGTACAGAATTGGTGGATGAAGTAAAAAACAGAATTCAGAAAATTGACATAGACAGTGTACTCGAATCTGGTTATATAGAGCAACTCATTGAAGATAATTATCTAAGTCCTTTTCCACAGATTCAAAATACAGAACGACCTGATCGTGTTATTAGTGCTTTAATGGAAGGTCGAGTAGCTATTTTGTTAGATGGAACACCATTTGTTTTAATTGCTCCAGTTACATTTAGTATGCTGCTGCAATCACCAGAAGATTATTATGAAAGGTGGCTTCCTGGTACGCTTCTCCGCTTATTACGCTTCATGACAGCTTTTGTTTCATTATTTGCTCCAGCACTGTATATTTCTTTTATTTCATTTCATCCAGGATTAATTCCCACTAAGCTCGCTATTTCTATTATCGGATCGCGAGAAGGAGTTCCTTTTCCCGCTTTAATAGAAGCGTTAATTATGGAAGTAGCTATCGAAGTTTTGCGAGAAGCAGGTTTACGTCTGCCTAAACCGATTGGACCTGCAATGGGAATTGTGGGCGGTTTAATAATTGGTCAAGCTGCCGTAGAAGCAGGAATTGTTAGTCCAATAATGGTTATCGTTGTTGCGGTAACAGCTATTTCTTCTTTTACTATTCCACAATATAGTGTAGGAATTACGTTACGCATTCTTCGTTTTGTAGCTATGTTTTGTGCTGCGATATTTGGTTTGTATGGAGTTATTCTCTTCTTTCTTTTACTTTGCAGTCATTTAGTGAAACTGAAAAGTTTTGGCGTTCCTTATACCAGTCCTGCTGTTCCATATCGATTCAGTGACTGGAAAGATTTTATGGTTCGCATGCCATTAAAAATAATGAGACGTCGACCAAAAATAATGCATACCCAAAAAAATATCCGCAAAAGGTAGCTGATGACGAAAGGAAGTGGCCTTCAGTGATTACTAAACTTAAAGACCGAATAACAACTTCACAGGCAGTTGTTATTATTGTAAATTACATACTTGGGACAGGAATTCTCACTCTGCCTAGAGCATCTGTGGAAAAAGTGAAAACACCAGATGTATGGATAAGTGTGATATTAGGTGGAATACTGGCAATGGTTTCAGGAGTAATTATGGTCAAATTAAGTCAGCAGTTTCCAGAAAAAACATTTTACCAATACAGTCAAGATATTGTAGGGAAATGGATAGGCAGGTTGCTTAGTTTTCTTATTATAGGGTATTTTCTTACAACTTCAGCATTTCAAATTCGTTCAATGGCAGAAGTAATAAGCTTTTTTTTGCTCGAAGGAACCCCCACATGGGCTATTGTTATGCCTTTTATGTGGATAGGTCTCTATTTGATTATGAGTGGTATTAATTCAATTGCACGGATGTTTGAAATAATATTTCCTATTACTGTTTTTATTTTTTTAATCATTTCCTTTATGAGCATCGGAATATTCGAGATAGATAATCTCCGTCCCGTATTAGGTTTGGGAATTAAACCAGTATTAGATGGGATAAAAACAACGTCTCTCGCATATACAGGTCCTGAAATTATGTTAATTCTTTTGGTATTTATGGAACAACGAAATAAAGCAGTAAAAGCTATTTTAGTTGGAATTTCTATTCCGTTAATCTTTTATGTAATAACTGTTGTAATGGTCATTGGTGCATTATCAATTGATGGGGTTGTAACAAGAACATGGCCGACAATTGACCTTATGCGCAGTTTTGAAATTTCTGGATTGATATTTGAACGTTTTGAATCTTTACTGCTTGTAATATGGATTATGCAAATATTTGCTACCTATACGATTAGTTATTATGCAGCTGCATTAGGATTAGCGCAACTCTTTAAAAAGAGTATTCATCCGTTTATTTTTGCTTTGATTCCAATCATTTACATCATTGCTATGACTTCGAAAAATATAAATGACTTGCTTAAATTGGGGGATATGCTCGGTAATGCTGCTTTATTTTTATTTGGTTTACTGCCACTGCTTCTTCTTATTATTACGCGATTAAAAGGAGGAGTAGTGTGAAAAATAAATTTAATTATATGCGGCTCTATTTTGCTTTGTTATGGACGCTTTTGCTTCTATTTTTAACAGGATGTTGGAGCAGTAAAGAAGTAGAAGAGTTGAGTTTAACTGCAGGTATAGCACTAGATAAAGGGAAGAATTCAACAATTGAGAAAGAAGATGAGGAAGGAGGTTATCCTAAAAGAAATCTTATAACAGCTACTTATCAAATTGTTAGTTCGCAAGCACAAAGTAAAGGAAATGGACAACAAAAACGTTATATTAATGTTTCTGAGACAGGTGATTCCATTCATCAAATTGTTCGTGAGTTTTCATTGAAAAGAGAGAGCACAATGTTCAGCCCACATTTAAAAAACATTGTTATTAGTGATAGTCTTGTACGTACATACAGTTTAGAACAATTACTTGAACAGTATCTCCGTGACAATGAAGTTCGGCTTAGCTGTATGCTCTTAATTAGCAAGGGGCTAGCGAAGGAGGTACTGGAATCAAACAAAAAAGGAGAAATTCCAGCATTTCGTTTGTCTGGAATTGCAGATAATAGAAATAGAACAACAAGGATTTTACCTCCTGTATCGCTCGCTAAATTGGAAGGAAAGATGCGGTCAGGATCCAGTTTTCTTTTGCAAAATGTAATCTCGATAAAAGGGGAAACAAAATTTGCAGGAGCTGCTGTAATTAAAGGGAAGACAAAAAAGTTGATGGGCTTTTTAAATGAACAGGAATTGGAAGGAGTAGTATGGATAAACGGAAAAAGGAATGGTGGTGTGGTAAAAACTTTTGATAAAGAATCAAAGAAACTCATTATATACGAAATAAAGTCAATAAAAAGCAAAATCATACCACATGTTAACGGAAATAATATTTCCTTTGATGTAAACATTGAATCAGAAGGGCGTTTGTCTGAAAATTGGATGCAATCAGGAAAAGATTTTGAAAATGAATTTTTAAAAAAGGAAGAAAAAGCTATTGAAAAAGAAGTAAAGCACTTAGTACATCATGTTACAAAAAAAATACAAAAAGAATATCAAGTCGATATTGCGGGTTTTGGCAACCAATTAAGAATTAAACACCCGAGAACATGGGAGAAAGTCAAAAAAGATTGGGATCAAACATTTAGTAAAGTACCGATTAAATATCATATAAATGTAACTATACAAGATTATGGAGCGTCAAGTTTAAAACGATGAGATACCTTAATTGAAATTATATTTGAATCAAAACAAAAAGTTATAAAAGTTTTAATTTGAAAATTTTTGTAACTTTTTGTTTTTTTATGTCCTTCTTATTATAGATTAAAGAAATGATTTTATCCCGCTATTTGCCGGGCAGTAAGACTCACACCTCAAAATTCAGCGAAAGCAAAGAAGTTATTAGAGGTATATGTAAGCTCTATATAGGAAGGAGAATTTTGAAATTCTATTGATAAATCAAGTAATTGTAATAGCCCTTATTTAGAATAATAATTTCAAAATCAATAAAATTTAGAGTAGAAGGAGCAAGAGCAAATTATTATGAATAAACAAATAGGTTTTATCGGATGTGGAAACATGGGTATTGCTATGATAGGTGGGATGATTAAAAAAAATATAGTTTCTCCAGATCAAATAATTTGTTCAGATTTAAATGTCATTAATTTAAAAAATGCTAGTAATGAATATGGCATAACTATAACTACTAACAACAATGAAGTCGCTAACAGCGCTGACATTTTAATTTTATCAATCAAACCAGATTTATACTCATCGGTAATTAACCAAATAAAAGATCAAATAAAAAATGATGTAATCGTTGTAACTATTGCTGCAGGAAAAAGTATTAAGAGCACTGAGAATGAATTTGGTAGAAAGTTGAAAGTTGTTAGAGTAATGCCTAATACACCGGCACTTGTTGGAGAAGGAATGTCTGCGTTATGTTTTAATGAAATGGTTACAGAAAAAGATATAAAAGAGGTACTGAACATATTTAATATTTTCGGCCAGACGGAGGTCATAAATGAAAAACTAATGGATGTTGTTACATCTATTAGTGGTTCTTCTCCAGCATATGTGTATATGTTTATAGAAGCCATGGCAGATGCTGCTGTACTTGGCGGTATGCCGAGAAAACAAGCTTATAAATTTGCGGCTCAGGCTGTATTAGGTTCTGCAAAAATGGTATTGGAAACAGGAATACATCCAGGTGAATTGAAGGATATGGTTTGTTCTCCAGGTGGAACGACGATAGAAGCTGTAGTAACGCTAGAAGAAAAAGGTTTAAGAACAGCTATCATTTCAGCTATGAAACGTTGTACGCAAAAATCTATGGAAATGTCTAGTTTAACTAGTAAGTGAGAAGCGAATTTATATAATATTTCAAATCTATTTAATGTAAAAGAAATATTATGAGGCTAGTTAATAACTAAGTAAATTTATATACAACACTAACGAGAAGAATAAACCTTATTTTAAAGGGGATACAGAAAATATGAGTAATTTACTAAAAAAGAAATCCGTTACACAATTGTTAGAGCATAATCAAAGCAAGACTTTAACGAAAACATTAGGAGCATTTGATTTAATTATGTTAGGGGTAGGCTCGATAGTTGGAACGGGTGTTCTTGTGTTAACTGGATTAGTAGCAGCAAGAAATGCTGGTCCAGCAGTTGTTTTTTCATTTATACTTGCAGCAATTATATGTGGATTTATAGCATTATGTTACGCGGAAATTGCTTCTACACTCCCGGCGTCTGGTAGTGTATATACGTACTCATATGCAACAATTGGTGAGTTTGTTGCTCATCTAGTAGGTTGGTCATTGCTGTTAATATATATCGTGGCAACAGCGGCTGTCGCTGCTGGATGGACAGGCTATTTCCACAATTTAATAAAGGGATTTGGATTAGAGATACCTAAAGCTCTAGTAACGATTCCTTCGCATGGTGGTATTGTGAATCTACCAGCAGTAATCATTACATTGATATTAGCATGGATGTTATCCCGTGGTACGAGGGAAAGTAAACGAATCAATAATACAATGGTATTGATTAAAATTGGAATGATTTTGTTGTTTATTACGGTTGGTATATTCTATGTAAAACCAATGAACTGGATACCAATTGCACCATACGGTTTAAGTGGAGTTTTTACGGGTGGAGCAGCTATTTTATTCGCTTTTACGGGTTTTGATATATTAGCAACTTCAGCAGAAGAAGTAAAAGACCCGAAACGTAATCTTCCGATCGGTATTATTGCATCAGTAATCATATGTACAATTATTTATGTTATGGTATGCCTTGTTATGACAGGAATGGTTTCCTATAAAGAATTAAATGTCCCTGAGGCAATGGCTTATGTAATGGAAGTTGTAGGACAAGGAAAAGTCGCTGGTGCAATTGCTGCAGGTGCTGTAATTGGCCTTATGGCTGTTATTTTTTCCAATATGTATGCGGCAACACGAGTATTCTTTGCAATGAGTCGTGATGGATTGTTACCGAAATCATTTGCGAAAGTTAATAAGAAAACTGGAGCACCCACTTTTATAACTGGATTGGCAGGAATAGGGAGCTCTATAATAGCTGGGTTTATTGATTTAAAAGAATTGGTTAATTTAGTTAATATCGGTAGTTTGGTGACGTTTGCGTTAGTTTGTCTATCAGTTATTATTCTACGTAAATCACACCCAAATTTAAAACGTGGATTTATGGTACCTTTTGTACCTGTATTACCAAGCGTTTCAATTGTATGTTGTTTGTTTTTAATGCTAAATTTACCGTTAAGGACATGGATGTACTTTAGTATTTGGATTACTATTGGGGCAGTCATATATTTCTTTTATTCGATAAAACACAGTAATTTAAATGAGGAAACGATCTCGAAATTACATAATAAAATTGCGAGATAATAACGATAGAAAATTTTATTAATAATCATATTGATAGTTGAGCAACATAGAAACAGTTTTTTGATATTTAGCAAGAAATAAAATGAAAAATCCTAGGACAGCTGAGTGCCTTTTTTAGAAACCTTGCCTGTTTTTCATGATTTAAAACTAATAAGGAGAGGAAAGTATGAGTGAATTGCATTTTATGAGTCTAGAAGAACTGGATAATGAATTAGAAAAAGATGACAGTGGTATTTATTTTATTAAAGATTATAATGACAATATTATTTATATAGGCAAGGCTTTTAGTATAAAAAGTAGAGTATTAGCTCATTTTAATAGTTATTCCAATATTAAGGAATATGTACATTTATTTAATAAAGTAGCGTATCTCATTGAAGATAGTTTGTTAAAACGCTCATTGTTACAAGTTACTTATATGATTAAATATAAACCAGTATTAAACAAAGAAGTCCAAAAAGAATTCCCAGAGTTATATACTCAATACATTAAGCAAACAAATAAAAAATCCATGTTGTTAGAAATTGAGGAAGCTAAAGAAAAAAGGGATGAGTTAAAGAATAGATTGGTAAAATTAGTAGGCGGAAAAACTATGTTTTATGACATAATTTCTCTGTTAAACAATGGATATAACTATCATGTTCTCGCAAAAGTATTGAGCATAGAACTTCAAACTTTAATTATAATGAAAGAACACCGAAACAAATTCCCGATGCCACATAATTATAAGAGGACAATAAAGCATCAAGATATAATGTATGCTTTATCTGGAAAAAAGAATTTAAGTATTTCAAGGTTAAACACTTAACTTTAAAGTAGTAAATTCGTTGCTTTTGTAGCTTTTATTGTTATATTGAACTGCAATGTACATTTGTGTTTCAAATTTAATTGGTGGAATAAGGGGAGGGAAAGGGTTCCTATAAAAATGCTGGAAGAAATTAGGTTACTTATGCATAAATAGCATAAGTAGGCACATGTTATTTATAAATATATTGGAAGTGCAATTATAAATATTCAAAGATACGAAAGTAATACAAATGAAATTCTTATTTCTGCTACTACAAGTACTATTGAGCAAATAAAGTATGAAATTGCTTTTGAACTAGGAGTCACACTGGGACCTGATACATCACATCATCTGCAAATGGTTCGGATCGGTGGAGAGATTACAAAACGCTTAGTTCGAATGGCTGATAAACAGTTAACAGGTCAATACAGATTACACTAAGAAAATAATCCGTATATATATGGATTATTTTTCCTTTAATTTACAAAAAAATAAATTTCGGAATTGAAAAAACCTCTCAGATTCCTTTGTGATAATCTTTTTTAGTTGTGTTAATGACATAGGTATCTAAAGGTGGTAAATTCGATACGAACGATGTATGAGCTCTTAAAATAGTTTTGGTGTTATTTGTAATTTTAATTCCATAATACTTAAGCTGATATAATATAATGTTTTATGTCTAAATCGATATAAAATAATAATTGTTAAGTGATATTTCTTTTTTTATAGAATAAGTAAAAACTGATACTGTAGTAATTACTGTTTTGAGATCAATTTACTGTGTACCTTAATTATTGAAGTTTTTTGTTGATTAACAACTATTGTGTTTGGAAATTAATAATAAGTTTATCCCGCTATTTGCCGGGCAGTAAGACCCCCACCTCAAAATTCAGCGGAAGCAAAGAAGTTAGGTGGGGGATCAACTGTCTGTAAAAGCCCGATTTGTGTGGGCTAATAATCAGTGGGGGATGAACAAAACCCCCACTGATTAAAGTTTCACTTTATGTGATGCGGTAATAAAACTAGCTATTTTGCTATTCTTAGTATTTGTAAAGTCTATATATTTTTCCCTCTTTTGTGGAAAGTAAAACTAATGTTACGACCAGTAATATAGTGTCATTTTTTGAATATTCCATTCGTTTTTTATTTTTATTTTTAGTTGATGAAAAGACCTTTCTCTCAATTAAATGTTTAATTGAGCACTTGAATTTCCTCCACCTTGTACTTTTCAAAACATAGTGTTTCAAAAATAGCCGTATCGCTTTCCTCTTTTTCCGATTTCACGACTTCTTTATTATCTTTTTCTAAAATTTGGAGCAAAATAGTTTTTCAGTTTCATATTTAAATTAGCAGTATTTATTTTTTGAATTCAATTTGTATAAATGATTGAATTGGAACTTTGACTGTTATTTCTTGCGGTGGTACAGTATCTCCTGTTACTTTCGTTTTATTTGTAATATTTTTCTATCTCGGTCCTCGCATTGACTACCACTGTATTTTGTAGTGCTTCACTGTTTTCTCAAGTTCAATAATTATATCTTGTAGAATTAAGAAAAGAACTTAGCTTATTTCGTTTACTTATCTACTCTGATATTTAGATGCTAACTACAATTAAATAATATATGATTTTTATAAAAAAGATATAGTAATATTTTGTTGTGAATTGTACTAATTTGATATTTTATAGTATTATTTGTCGTGAATTATATCTAACAGAATATATTTTATGGATCTATAAAGGAGAATGTAATGAATACTTCTATCGATATACAACACTTGTGTGATCTTGCACATAAAGCATTTAATGCCCCTGTACATATTTTATCTGCAGACAGAAAAATTTTATATCATTCTACATCTGATAATGTTTGTAGTCCTTTTTATTCTTCAAAAGAAGAACATCTTAGTGATATTTATCAAGAAAACGATCCCTTTAACTTGCCACTTTTCCGAAGTAACAACTATCTTGAAAATTTTGTTCTAATTCATATAGAAAATCATGATGATATTAAAGGGACTATTATAATCGGTCCTACTATACATCCAAAAGATTCAGATGATATGATCATAAAATTTCAGAAAGAATTTAAATCAAATGATAACATTCAAGAAAGACTTGCCTATTATCAGTGTTTATCTGAGATTAAAAAAACTACATTAATTGATATGGGAATTCTATTACATTACATGATTTTCAATGAAAAGTTAGATGTAGATATTGTCTTGGAAAAAAATAAAGTACTAGAGGAAATTCCTAATAAAAATGTGAAACCTGATTTATATATTTTAAAACGTCGACAAAACAAACCTAAAACGCACAATATGTCATTAGTAAATGATTTCTTTTCGACTATTAAAGAAGGGAATAAAAAAAAGTTAATACAGTATATGTATGCGGTTTCGCAAGAAGATGTTGAACTTATGCTAATAGAGGATCCGCTCAGGAATCAAAAAAACCTTGGAATTATTGCGATTACCTTAGCCACTCGATATGCAATAGAAGGAAACCTGCCACCAGATATTGCTTTTGCTCATAGTATTTTATATATACAAACCCTGGAACAATTAGATAATGTAGAATCTGTAAAGCGATTGTCAGGGGATGCTTTACGTACTTTTGCAGATCGTGTGAAAGAATACAATGCAAAAAAGTATTCTTACGCGGTTACTACATGTATAAAACATATTAATAAAAATGTTTACGATGGAATATCTCTGAATGAACTTGCTAATCATTTAGAAATTACGCCTACTTATCTGTCTAAACTATTTAAAAAAGAAATGGGAATTACTTTAAGCGAATATATTCAAAGGGAACGAGTGGAAGAAGCAAAGAAATTATTAACACTCACTACTTATTCGTTATCAGATATCTGTGCTTGGCTTAACTTTAATGACCAAAGTTATTTTATAAGAGTTTTCAAAAAAATCACTAGCATGACCCCTAGGCAGTACCGTGAAAAATATACAATAATATAAGTTTGTTATCTACTGTCTCCAATGTAAAGACTTAAACATGGGTGTAAGTATCCCAAAAAATGAAAATTCACTAACCATTATTTTGCTAAAGGAAACAAAAAGATAGAAGGCTGCAAAGTGTTCCAAGGAAGCTTTGTAGCTTTTTTGTAATTTAAAACCTATGTTTATAACGATGATAAGTTTATAGACTAATATCTTCATATTAGATATTTATTAATAATGATATTGGGATATTTCGTGAAAAAATCAATAATATAACATATATTACTAAATATATCTACATTTTATGCAATTATACATAACTAAATAAAGGTAAAAAAGTATAAAAAAACCTATTATATTATTCTATAAGTATTTTTTCTAAAATAAAATTTCTTGGTTGAGCTAAAATAGTTATTTTTAACCGTATACACATTAATTTGTAATCATTACAATTACAGAAATGAAATTTACGAATAACTATATTTATATAATTTTTTTCGGTTCATATTTTTATTTAACAGTAAATTATCGAGCATAATCGACAAAATTTTTCTATTTACGCATTAAAAATTTAATGTTTTAATGAACAACATAACTGGTATGACCAGACAGAAAGGAGAAGGTTACGCTAATAGGAATTATAGTGAAGTTATAAGTAACATTATGTCTTTAATAATTTTCTAAATAGTCAATTTATTTACAAGAGGTCAAGAATCAAATTGGTAATAAACGTGTTCTAAGTTTCTGCATAACAAAAGTGAAGTTATTCCGCAATAAAAGTATAAGTAATGTACAGTATAATTTCACCTTTTGTTGTCTACTAAGGAGTTTG
Organism: Bacillus cereus group sp. BfR-BA-01355; assembly: GCF_022663675.1. NCBI lineage: Bacteria > Bacillati > Bacillota > Bacilli > Caryophanales > Bacillaceae > Bacillus > Bacillus cereus group sp. BfR-BA-01355. Next base: position 23,586 of record NZ_JAKUFY010000033.1, on the reverse strand, counting down.
CTGACAAAACTAAGAGGGATATTATCAAATTGAAATTAAACAATGTTATGACAAGATTAACTGTAAGCATTGGTTTATTGATCCTCACGATTCTGTAAGTTAAACCGCAACTTTAGGAAAGAATTAATAATTTACTACTCATAAGGTGCCTGATTCAAATATAGTTAATAAATTTTTGTTATTTATATTTAAAAAAATAGAGTATCGAAATGAGAGATAAATAAAATCCTTACATCCTATTAGAAGTAAAAAACAACGATATTAACGTATCTGAAAGATTTCTCCTTCTTATCCAGTTTACAAAGAGAGCGGTCGTACAAGTTATATGAATTAAGTTATAAAAACAATGGTAAAGGAGTGTACGGAATGAAAACTAAAATAATGACAGGATTATTAGTCACATCCATTGTAACTGGAGCAACTATTCCTATCAATACTCTCGCAACACCAATCGTTCAAGCGGAAACTCAACAGGAAGGCATGGATATTTCCTCTTCATTACGAAAATTAGGTGCGCAATCTAAATTAATCCAAACGTATATTGATCAATCTTTAATGAGTCCTAATGTACAGCTAGAGGAAGTCCCAGCTTTAAATACCAATCAATTCCTAATCAAACAAGATATGAAGGAATGGTCATCGGAACTCTATCCACAGTTAATTCTATTAAATTCAAAAAGTAAAGGATTTGTAACAAAATTTAATAGTTATTACCCGACATTAAAATCGTTTGTAGACAATAAAGAAGATAGAGAAGGGTTTTCGGATAGACTTGAAGTACTTCAAGAAATGGCTATGACGAATCAAGAAAATGCGCAACGACAAATCAATGAATTAACAGATCTTAAATTACAGCTTGATAAAAAATTAAAAGATTTTGATACTAATGTGGCAACTGCGCAAGGCATACTAAGTACAGATGGAACAGGAAAAATAGATCAGTTAAAAAATGAAATATTAAATACCAAAAAAGCAATTCAAAATGATTTACAGCAAATTGCATTAATACCAGGAGTTTTAAATGAGCAGGGATTTGCTATATTCAAAGAAGTTTATAGTCTTTCAAAAGAAATTATTGAACCAGCTGCTCAAGCAGGGGTGGCAGCGTATAACAAAGGAAAAGAAATTAACAACTCTATTCTAGAAGCGGAGAAAAAAGCGGCGCAAGAAGCGACAGAACAAGGTAAAACTGCTCTAGAGATTGAATCAGCAAAAAAAGCAGCTCGTGAAGCAATTGAGAAAAGCAAACAAGGTGAAATAGCAGCCGCAGCCGCAGCAAAAACACAAGAGTATGACCTGATGAAGGTCATTGATACCGAAAAGATTAAGAAAACATTTGGCGTTTTTGCTGAAGTAAATAAATTAACAGCAGAACAGCGAGCATATTTAGATGATTTAGAGAAACAAAATCAAAAAATATATGATTTAACAACGAAACTATCAATAGCTGATTTACAAAAATCAATGCTTCTTCTTACACAAAATGATTTGCATACGTTTGCAAATCAAGTAGATGTAGAACTGGATCTACTAAAGCGCTATAAAGAAGATTTAAATCTAATAAAAAATAGCATTACAAAATTATCTACTAATGTTGATACAACTAACGAGCAGTCTCAAAAAGATACATTAAGACAATTAAAAAATGTAATAAGTTACCTTGAAGAACAAGTATATAAATTTTAATATTGCGTTTTTAGGGAATTCATACAGATTATAAGCATTTAGCGAAAGAAGGAGAATAGTCATGAAAAAATTTCCATTCAAAGTACTAACTTTAGCTACATTAGCAACTGTTATAACTGCTACTACCGGTAACACTATTCATGCATTTGCACAAGAAACGACCGCTCAAGAACAAAAAGTAGGCAATTATGCATTAGGCCCCGAAGGACTGAAGAAAGCATTAGCTGAAACAGGGTCTCATATTCTAGTAATGGATTTATACGCAAAAACAATGATTAAGCAACCAAATGTAAATTTATCTAATATCGATTTAGGCTCAGAGGGGGGAGAGTTGCTCAAAAATATTCACCTTAATCAAGAGCTGTCACGAATCAATGCGAATTACTGGTTAGATACAGCGAAGCCACAGATTCAAAAAACTGCTCGTAATATTGTAAATTACGATGAACAATTTCAAAATTATTACGACACATTAGTAGAAACTGTACAAAAGAAAGATAAGGCAGGTCTAAAAGAGGGTATAAATGATTTAATTACTACAATCAATACAAATTCAAAAGAAGTTACAGATGTGATTAAGATGCTACAAGACTTCAAAGGGAAACTATATCAAAATTCTACAGATTTTAAAAATAATGTTGGTGGTCCAGATGGGAAAGGTGGATTAACTGCAATATTAGCAGGTCAACAGGCAACGATTCCACAACTTCAAGCTGAAATTGAGCAACTTCGTTCTACACAGAAAAAACATTTTGATGATGTATTAGCATGGTCAATTGGTGGTGGATTGGGAGCAGCTATTTTAGTTATTGCAGCTATTGGAGGAGCGGTAGTTATTGTTGTAACTGGCGGTACAGCAACACCGGCTGTTGTTGGTGGACTCTCGGCTCTTGGTGCAGCTGGTATCGGTCTAGGAACTGCGGCTGGTGTCACAGCATCTAAGCATATGGACTCCTATAATGAAATTTCTAACAAAATCGGAGAATTAAGTATGAAAGCAGATCGTGCTAATCAAGCAGTTCTTTCGCTTACTAACGCGAAAGAAACATTGGCATATTTATATCAGACTGTAGATCAAGCGATATTGTCTCTAACAAATATTCAAAAGCAATGGAATACAATGGGCGCAAATTATACAGATTTACTGGATAATATCGATTCTATGCAAGACCACAAATTCTCTTTAATACCAGATGATTTAAAAGCCGCTAAAGAAAGTTGGAATGATATTCATAAAGATGCAGAATTCATTTCAAAAGATATTGCTTTTAAACAGGAGTAGAACTGAAATTTAAAACCTAAATTGGAGGAAAATGAAATGATAAAAAAAATCCCTTATAAATTACTCGCTGTATCGACGCTATTAACTATTACAACTGCTAATGTAGTTTCACCAGTAACAACTTTTGCAAGTGAAATTGAACAAACGAACAATGGAGATACGACTCTTTCTGCAAATGAAGCGAGAATGAAAGAGACCTTGCAAAAGGCTGGATTATTTGCAAAATCTATGAATGCCTATTCTTATATGTTAATTAAGAATCCTGATGTGAATTTTGAGGGAATTACCATTAATGGATATGTAGATTTACCTGGTAGAATCGTACAAGATCAAAAGAATGCAAGGGCACATGCTGTTACTTGGGATACGAAAGTAAAAAAACAGCTTTTAGATACATTGAATGGTATTGTTGAATACGATACAACATTTGACAATTATTATGAAACAATGGTAGAAGCGATTAATACAGGGGATGGAGAAACTTTAAAAGAAGGGATTACAGATTTGCGAGGTGAAATTCAACAAAATCAAAAGTATGCACAACAACTAATAGAAGAATTAACTAAATTAAGAGACTCTATTGGACATGATGTTAGAGCTTTTGGAAGTAATAAAGAGCTCTTGCAGTCAATTTTAAAAAATCAAGGTGCAGATGTTGATGCCGATCAAAAGCGTCTAGAAGAAGTATTAGGATCAGTAAACTATTATAAACAATTAGAATCTGATGGGTTTAATGTAATGAAGGGTGCTATTTTGGGTCTACCAATAATTGGCGGTATTATAGTGGGAGTAGCAAGGGATAATTTAGGTAAGTTAGAGCCTTTATTAGCAGAATTACGTCAGACTGTGGATTATAAAGTAACCTTAAATCGTGTAGTTGGAGTTGCTTACAGTAATATTAATGAAATGCACAAGGCGCTTGATGATGCTATTAACGCTCTTACTTATATGTCCACGCAGTGGCATGATTTAGATTCTCAATATTCGGGCGTTCTAGGGCATATTGAGAATGCAGCTCAAAAAGCCGATCAAAATAAATTTAAATTCTTAAAACCTAATTTAAATGCAGCGAAAGACAGTTGGAAAACATTACGAACAGATGCTGTTACATTAAAAGAAGGAATAAAGGAATTAAAAGTGGAAACTGTTACTCCACAAAAATAGGGAAATATTAATTCTGCGTAAAGTGAACTAAAACATAGAAAGTCTATGATTACACTGTTAAACAGAAAAGTAATAATTAATAAATCCTTATATAACAGAAAGGCGGAGTCTCATTAAAGACTTCGCCTTTCAATTATATATAAGTATGATTCGAATAAAAAATAACCTTGTAGTTTAATTGCTTTTTTAAAATTTGCAACAGAATCGGTTAATTTGAAGCGGATTATATACATTTTCTTTAATACTTAATGATTTGAAGGCTGCTAAAGAAAGTTCAAACGATACTGATAAAAGATGTAGAACTCATTTTGAAAGACATCGCTTTTTAATAAGATTAGAACTTGAAACCATACCTTATATAGGAGGAATACGAAATGATGAAAAAAATCCCTAATAAACTACTCTCTGTATCAGCGTTTTTAACTATAACAACTACTTATGCAGTCATACCACTAGAAACTTTTGCGATTGAAATTGAACAAACGAACACTGAAAATATATCTCTTTCAGCAAATGAAGAACAGATGAAAAAAGCTTTGCAAGATGCTGGTTTATTTGCAAAAGCTATGAATGAATATTCTTATTTGCTAATTAATAATCCAGATGTGAGTTTTGAAGGAATAACTATTAATGGAAATGCAGATTTACCTAGTAAAATTGTACAAGATCAAAAGAATGCAAGAGCACATGCTGTTACATGGAATACACAAGTAAAAAAACAGCTTTTTGATACATTGACAGGCATTATAGAATACGATACAAAATTTGAAAATTATTATGAAACATTAGTAGAGGCGATTAATACTGGAAATGGAGATACTTTAAAAAAAGGGATTACAGATTTACAGGGAGGAATTCAACAAAATCAAAAGTCTGCAAAAGCATTAATAGAAGAATTAATTCAATTAAAAAATGCTATTGGAGAAGATGTTAGAACATTTGGAAGTCATAAAGAGACATTGCAATCGATTTTAAAAAACCAAGGTGCTGATGTGGAGGCTGACCAAAAGCGTCTAGAGGACCTTTTAGGACAAGTAAAATATCAGAAAGACATAGAATCTAAGGGGTTAGACATGGTGAAAATCCCCTTTATTCCAACCTTGATTGCTGGTGGCATAATGATAGGTGATGCAAGAGGTAAGTTAGGTTGGCTAGAACCTGAATTAGCAAAATTGCGTCAGACTGTAGATTATAAAATAACATTGAATCGTGTAGTTGGAGTTGCATTTCATAATATTAGTGATATGCATAGTATGCTTGATAGTGCTATCACTGCTCTTACTTATATGTCTACGCAATGGGAGGATTTAGATTCTCAATATTCGGGTGTAATGGGACATATTGATAAAGCTGATCAAAAAGCTGATCAAAATAAATATAAATTCTTAACCCCTAGCTTGAATGCAGCGAAAAACAGTTGGAAAACATTAAAAACAGATGTTGTCACTTTGCAAGAAGGGATAAAAATTGCAGAGAAAAAAGAACAGGATTTTTTGAATCAGCTTCGTCCATCAAACGTTTTCTACTTTTATAAAAAAATTCATAACGCATACACTTTTGAAATAAAGACTGGAACAAATGCGCCAAATGCGTCTTATAAAGTTATGAATTTAACTAAAAACACTGTTCATAATATGTGGAGTGGAGGGGCTAATACTAACATGTGGGCTGATTGGCTTTCATTCAATCCAAATGATGAATTTGCGGTAGTAGCAGTAGTGGATGGTAAAGAATATGTTGTGTATAAAGACAAAATACAAAATATAATGAACTGAATCTGAAAGTAACGAAGTAATTGGAGCTGGAGAATAAACTAGACACCAAGTTAATTGAAAAATCTCCTTATATCCTAGAATATTTTGCTCAAGAAAAAGAATTTGTTCAGCGAAAAAGTAAATATTGAACCAAGGAGTTAGTTGTATTATGTGTATGGTTTTACCGAAAGGTTTCAAGTACATTACTCATACAATTATGTAGTTATCCTGAAGCATCTACAGGTGTTCTTATCGACCTTGAAGAACTACTTAGCTTCCTAAGTGGAGTGACTTTATGCAAAATTAAGTGAACGTTTTTGTACATAGATTAGTTGACATTTATATAGATTTTTTTCCATTTTCAAAGATAGTTTTGTTTTTTATGTTATTTTTCAAAAATTACTGTTGAAGTTTCTATATTCATGACTCAGCATATAATCATTGTTTGATGAAATGACATACCACGTCCCTTAGAGTTTCATACGTATTACGATAACTTAAAGAAAAAAGATAATAGTAGTCAACGGTTACTATTATTATCTTTTTTGAACTATTTTTCATTAAAATATCTCATCTGCTGTGCTCCTTATTTACTTTTCCAGATTTTATCCTAGTTTAAAATTTATGCATTTGAACTGTTTATACAATTTGTAGGATTTTTAGCTTTTTTGTCGAATACACTTAATGCAAGGAGGGACATTACATGATTATTAAAGATTATTTCATCAACCTTTCTATTTTTTCTTTATTAGTTAGCGCAGCAATATTTATTCAAGTGTTTACAATTAATTCTAGTCGATATTTCGAAAAGCTCTATGGAGGGATTATTGCAGTTACGTTAATGTTCTTTTCTTTTCCATACATGGGATTTTCTTACGATCTTCGAGTTGTTCCTCTTATTCTATCTTTTATTTACTTTGGTCGTATTGCTGGTTGGATTACGTTAATTAGCATAATTGTAATGCGTATCTTTTACACTGGAGGGTATTGGGAACCTCCTGTGATTGCTTATTTAGGTATGGGGATTCTATTTTCTACTTTTAAAACTTATTTTAAAAAACTACATCCTTTTAAAAGTGCATCGTTATATTTTTCTGTTTTTATTGGAATAAAGTGGTTAGTTGGCGTATTATTTAATACTACATTACTTTACACAGGAGGCCTATTATATATAGCGTTAGGACTTTTAATTGGGCTATTCCTTATGGAAGCCTACCAGAGATTGTATTATTTAACACAGGACTTATCTAAAATGAATCGAGAATTAAAAAAATCGGAGCAAGAACTTGCAGATACCGTACATGAGCTTCAAGGAGGAATTTTTAAATTTAAAAAAGTGGATAAGCACTTTATACACACTTTATGTGATGGACAGTTTTATTATCAAAACGGATTTTATTCTGAACAGGTGGTAGGAAAAAGCTTACGTACTATTGATGCTTCTATTGTTCCTCCACATTTAGTTCCACAATTGATGAAGTACTATCTTCAGGCATGGGAAGGAAAAGAAATTATATTTGAATTACCTTGGCCAAATGATAAAACTATTATTCTTATTGCGCTTAGGCCGATTAAACGAAATGGACAAGTTATTGAAGTTGTTGGTTCTACAGTTGATATAACCGAAAGGAAAAAGGTAGAATCAGAATTAAGCGCTACCAAAGAATTATTGGAATCATTTATAAAGCACAATCTAGATGCTATTACCATTTCTGATCGAGAAGGGCATATTTTACAAGCCAATAAAGCTTATGAAAAGATATTTGGGTGGTCATCACAAGAAATCATAGGTAAGAGATTACCTTGTGTACCAGATTTTTTAATGGAAGAATCGCTCGAAAATATTCAGAAAATTCTAACAGGTGAATCTGTGGTTACTAGATTAGAAACTGTTAGACAAAGGAGCGATGGGAGTCTTCTTGATGTTAGTCTGACAGTTTCTCCTATACTAGATGTAAGAGGAAATGTGATAGCTTTATCAGCAATATGTAGAGACATCTCTGAAAGAAAACAAGCAGAAAGAGAACGGCATCGATTACACCGGCAATTAAGAGATAGTGAAATGAAGTACCGTGCACTAATCGAACAAGCAACTGATGCGGTATATGTAGTAGAGCTGAATGAAGATAATGCTCCAAGTCGATTTATTGAGGTGAACCCTGTTGGGTGTAGAAGATTTGGATATAGTAGAGAAGAGTTGCTCTCATTATCATTTTCAAATATAGTACCACAAGATTCTCAAATGATCGTAAGGCTATTAGAAAAAATTAAAAAGGGACAAACTTCCTTCACTTTGCAAGATGAATATGTTTTTCCAACAGGAAAAGTAATAACAGCTGAGTTTAGTGTTCGTGTTTTTAACTTAAATGGTAAAAAGGTTTTCCTAAGTATTTCTCGTGATATCACTGAACGGCTAAAAACAGAAGAATTATTACGAAAATCTGAAAAACTTGCTGTTGTAGGACAATTAGCGACTGCAATGGCTCATGAGATTAATAATCCATTAACTGCAATGAAAGGGTTCATGCAATTACTAAAATCAACAGAAAATGAGAATAATCAGGGTTATATTAATATAGTATCATCAGAGATTGAGCGTATAGAGAGCATAACAACTGAATTTATGGCGGTAGCCAAACCACAGGTGGTAAAAATACAACCTAATGATATTAGTGTGCTAATGGATCAAGTTTTAATGCTACTACAACCTCAAGCAATGATGCATAATATAAAATTTAGAATCGATCTTAACCCTGGTATTCCATTGATTTCATGTGAAGGAAATCAATTAAAACAAGTATTTGTTAATATATTAAAAAATGCAATTGAATCTATGCCGATGGGAGGGGAAATTCTGATTCAAATAAATATACTTGATAATAATCAAGTAAGAATTCGTTTTATCGATCAAGGGTGTGGGATTCCAAAAGAACGTATACCATACCTTGGAGAACCTTTTTATAGTATTAAAGAAGAGGGGGTTGGCTTAGGGTTAATGATCTGTTATAAAATCATTGAAACACATCAGGGAAAGGTATTTATTGAGAGTGAAGTGAATAAGGGGACTACAGTTGAAGTCACTCTCCCTATTTGTACACTTCAAAATTAATATATTCTTTTACTGAAATTTTTAAAGAAACCATACAGAATGTAATGCTAATGTTACTTAATGAAATAATAAAGAGAAGAACACTGGTAAATTTACCCTATAGAATAGACAATTGAAAAAGCTTGTTATAAAAACGTCCTTTCTTTAGAACTAAAAGAAAGGATGTTTTTAATATTGTAATTATGCTCGAAAACATTTCTTATTTTTACTTTTAATACATTTTTTAACTAATTTTGGTTAAGTTATTTTCAAAGGCGTTATTATTAATTCAATAAGTATATTTACATATCACCATCCCTAATTTTAAAAATAGCCATTTCCTGAAAACTATATATAGTTTCTTTCTGAAAGAAAGGGTATTATCAATTGAAACCACATGAAAGAATATCTGTTTACTCTATAGAATCTTTGCAGGATTTAATGAAATTACTAAAAAAATCTAAAGATTTTATAACGTTGGAAATTGCTTCTAATAATTCCTCTATAGTCATTTCATATTTTAGAACATTAATCGATGTAAATATATTTCATGAAGAGGTTTTGACTTATATAAAAGAGAAGAGCTTCGATTCGTTACAAGATATTCACTCTGTCTTACCTTTTGAGAATTCAAAAATAACAAATCAAATGGAAGATATTCAGGATAGTATTTTAAATGGCTATATACTGATTCAGTTCGATACAGATAAATTAAATTGTTTGTTAGTAAATGTGTCAAAGAAAGAAAAAAGGGATATTACAAAAGCCGAAATTGAATACAATATTGTGGGTCCGCAAATCGCATTTGTCGAAGATTTAGATGTAAATTTAAATTTAGTACGTAGAAAGCTTCCAACACCTTATTTACAAATGAAAGAATTGAAAGTAGGATCTCTCTCTAACACAACTGTTGCGATTGTATTTATTGAGGGAATTGTAAATGATCAAAATCTACAAGAAATTATAAAAAGGGTAAGTCAAATAAAAACAGACCATGTTTTGGATAGTACTTATTTGATGCAGTTAATTGCAGACAACCCGAATTCTATATTCCCTCAATTTTTGAATACAGAACGTCCGGACCGTGTGGCAGCTGTATTAGCAGAAGGGAAAATTGCACTTTTTGTAGATGGCTCGCCTTATGCTATCACTCTTCCAACAACATTAATTGACTTTTTTTCTACGACAGAAGATTACACCATGCCTTGGATTATTTCCTCCTTTTTTCGACTGCTAAGGCTTTTTGCTTTTATTTTTTCTGTCTTAACAACTCCATTATATGTTGCAATTTTAACATATCATTACGAGCTAATTCCGAGAGAACTTCTTGAAACGTTAATCATATCGAGAAGTAAAGTACCTTTTCCTCCAGTTATTGAAGCACTTTTTTTAGAAATAACGATTGAATTACTGAGAGAAGCGGGGGCACGTTTACCAACTAAAGTGGGTCTAACTGTCGGTATAGTAGGTGGTATTGTAATTGGACAGGCATCGGTAGAGGCAAGTCTTACAAGTAATGTACTTATTATCATTGTTGCACTTTCAGCCCTTAGCTCATTTACAGCACCAATATATCGAATTGGTAATACAATTCGAGTAATTCGTTTTCCTTTTATAATCGCCGCACACCTGTTGGGTTTATTAGGAATTGTTTTAACAAGCTCTTTGCTTTTAGCACGTTTATTACGTACAGAATCATTAAGACGTCCTTATTTGTTTCCTTTTTATCCTACACGCCTTACAGATTGGAAAGACAGTATTGTACGTATGCCGATTTCAGCGATGTTTCGACGTCCTATTTTTTCAAGGTCTAAACAGCGTTTTCGCTTTAATCCAGAAGAGGTAGAGAAAAATAAAATACTATCAAGAAATGATTTTGATGATTGAATTTAACAGGGAGGAGCATTATGAAACAGATCCCAATTGAGTATCAAGTCTCTCCATATATGGTATTTTTTTTAATTATTACTATACAGATGGGGGTTGGTATGCTTGGTTTTGAAAGGATTAGTGCAAAATTAGTTGGAAATGATGCGTGGATTAGCACGCTACTTTTTGGAATATCTGTTAATCTTATGATTTGGATCATATATCAGATTTTAAATCAGGGTAATGGAGACATCATTGCAATCAATCAAAACGTACTTGGAAAATGGATTGGTGGAATATTCAACTTCATTTTTTTATCCTATATTGTATTGTTAGGTGCAACAACACTACATACTTATATCGAAGTAGTACATGTTTGGATGTTTCCTTCTATTTCATCTTGGGTTATAGCTGGGGCTTTTTTGGGTTTATGCTATTACATTGTTACTGGAGGATTTCGTGTAGTTGCCGGAATCGGTTTCTTTGGAATCGTTATCCCAAGCATTCTAATCTTCACATTTTTTTATCCTTTGCAGTATGCAGATTTCCGAAATTTATTTCCAATTGCACAGCATTCATTCCTAGAAATTATGAAAGGAATGAAAGGAAATATGTTTAGTTTTTTTGGATTTGAAATGTTATTGCTGTACTACCCATTTATTAAAAAGGCAAAAACGTCTCAAAAATATGCGCACTATGCAAATTTAGTAACGACTATTGTCTACACATACCTTATGATTTTAACTCTTGCGTTTTTTAGTGAAAAACAACTAGCGAGTGCGATATGGGCATATTTAAGCATGATTAAAATTATACAATTTCCCTTTATAGAGCGGTTTGAATACATTATTGTTTCTGTTTGGGCTTTTTTTATATTACCCAATGTTTCCTTTACATTATGGGGAGTAAGTCGTGGTATAAAAGAGGCACTGGGAATAAAGCAAAAATATGTTTTGCCAGTTATCATCCTATTCATCTTTGTTTTATCATTTTTCTTGAATAACCGTAATAAAATTAACTTATTAAATACTTGGACAGGTCAAATGGGCTTTATATATATATATGTATACCTACCTGTACTATGGCTAATTCAAACCGCCAAAATAAAGTTAAGGAGATAAACATGAAGCGATGGATACTTTTCCTTATAGTAAGTGTCTTCTTAATAGGTTGTGCTAAAACGAAAATTGTGGATGACATTGACTTAGTTCAAGTTGCGGCATATGATACCGAAGCAAAAGGTAAGCTAAAAGGAACCTTTGCGATTTCAGCTTATAAAGGAGGCGGGGAAGGTGAAACGAAAATCTATTCAGCATCAGGCCAGACTGGTAGAGAAGTTCTTGCAAGAGCATCCGAAAAATCTTCTGGACCTCTAGAGTTGGGGCAATTGCGTGTTATTATATTTAATGAAAAAATAATTGAAAAGGGAATGCAGGAAATTTTAGAGACTTTGAATCGAAATCCTAGTGTAGGAAATGCAATTTATTTAGCAATTACAAATGTAAAAGGGGAATCACTATTAAAGGGGAACTATTCTGAAGAAAAAGAAATTGCTTCCTATCTATCCTCTTTACTGGAGCAAAATATAGATAATGGAACGCAGCCAAAAACAAATTTTTTTATGTTTTTAAACCAACTTAATGATGATGCGAGAGATTCATATTTACCGATAATATCTAAAAAAGGTAATGTGTTGGAGTTAGATGGAATAGCACTTTTTAAAAGATGTAAAATGGTTGATAAAGTAAACCCTAAAGATTTATTTGTATTTAAATTGTTGACAGATAATTTTAAACAAGGTACATACCAATTCAAACTACCTGGTTCCCCAAATACTTACGCCACGATAGAGAATATAAAAGCTAGAACAAAATATAAGATGGAGGGGAATAGTAAGCATCCATTCGTAAATGCTCATATTCAAGTTAAAGCTGAAATTCAAGAATTTACAAAAACAAAAAATCTAGATAATCCTAAAGAAATAAAAAAATTAGAAAAAATTATGGAAAAAGAAATAGAGAAAAAAGCAACTACATTGATAAAGAGATTTATTAAAAAAGACACAGATCCTATAGGACTTAGAAAGCTTGGTAGAACTCACGTAAGAAAATGGAACAGTCAAGAATGGGAAGAATCCTATAAACAATTACGTTTTCGTGTAACAGCTGATGTAAAAGTAACCCAATCTGGTGTTACAGAATAAATCAAATAAGATATGGGGAATTTTAATGAAAAAATATAGTCTCGCAGGAGATTAGGGAGAAGAGAAACGATTAACAAAGAATTTCATAAACATTAAGATGCTTTGTTAATCGTTTTTATACCTGTAGCTTTATCACTTATAGTAATCATAATTATAATAAAAGAACACCGAAACAAATTCCCGATACCACATAATTATAAGAGGACAATAAAGCATCAAGATATAATGTATGCTTTGTCTGGAAAAAAGAATTAAGTACTTCAAAGTTAAACACTTAACTTTAAAGTAGTTGTAGCACTTCAACTAGACTGTGCCCCCGAAAGTTAGAAAGGTCGGTTTATTAAGTAGTCTCTAGGGAATGAGCCTAGTACAATACTGGATTCATTTCCTTTTATTTTTCCTTGATTCTTTCATGATTATAGTACTTTATCTACTTTGCTAATTCTTGTTTGAATTCTGTTATACTTTCAAATTCTTTCGATACAGAAATAGACATACAAAAACGCCATTCTTTCTTATAAATCTACAGAAAGAATGGCGTATTCTTCAAAAGTGAGTTCCTTTATTGAAAAGCTTTAGTTCTATATGACAGATAAAAGGGCAAGCAACGCTAAAATAGCGAGAAATCCTTGTTTCATGATAATTGATTTATTGGATGTGAAACCTCCGAAAATAGCTGCTACCACTACACAAATGATGAAAAATAATTGAATCATATAACCAATGGGATTATTTCCAAGTATAAGTCCCCGAATGAGGCCAGCTGCTAAGAATTCATTATATAAACCGTTTGCAAATTAATTGTCTAAGTATTTCTAAGTTTAAAGAGTACAGTGTCTTCGTTTTTTATTGAATCAACTTTTACATGTTGGTTCAATATTTTCTATTCTCTTGGAACTTAGTTCTCGTTTACTTCTCACAAAAGCAATAAAATCTATTATCTCTTCTGTTGACAGTGCTTCTCCATCTATTAAAAGTGTTGGATCTGGATCGTTTAGGAGTCTTGTAATATCAATTACATCTTTGTTTTGATGTGAATGTTCAATTCGACCTAATATATAATCTACAGATGTATCAAATAAATCGGCTATTTTTGATAAAGATTGTAATGAAGGTAATCTATAACCATTTTCATACCCGGCATAGGTGCTTTTCGCAATCCCAAGTCGATCTGCTGTCTCTTGTAAGGACCATTTTTGATTTTTTCTTAATTTAGATAAACGTTCCAGCATTCGTCTCATACCCCATCTAATTTTATTAAATTAATTATAACATAGAAAAAGAATCAAGAATAGAAAAAAAGTACGCGTATTGAATACAAAATCTTGATTAATTCAAATTAAGTTCTATAATGATAAATATAAATACGCATTACGCGAACGATATATCGTTGTTTATTTTATGGAGGGGTTGTGTATGAAGAAAATTTTATTACTTGCAACTGGTGGGACAATTGCATCTGTGGAGGGGAATGAGGGGCTTGTTCCAGGATTGTCCGCTGAGGAATTATTGAATTATTTTTCGAAGTCTTCTCGAAACTTAGAAATAGATTGCAAAATCTTAATGAATATTGATAGTACCAATATGCAACCTGAGCACTGGAAAGAAATAGCTAATGCTGTTTTTAATCACTATGATGACTATGACGGGTTTGTGATTACACATGGAACGGATACGTTAGCTTATACATCTTCCGCGTTATCTTATATGCTTCAAGGTTTAAGAAAACCAGTTGTTTTAACAGGTTCACAAGTACCTATTAGTTTTAAAAAGACAGACGCAAAGAAAAATGTAGCTGATGCTCTTAGATTTGCCTGTGAGGATGTTGGCGGTGTGTTTATTGTTTTTGATAGTAGGGTGATTATTGGGACGAGAGCAGTTAAAATGCGAACAAAAAGTTATGATGCATTTGAAAGTGTGAATTATCCATATGTTGCTGAGGTAAATGAAGATGAACTGAAATATCATTGGAAGCCAAAGTCCTCCCATAATGAACTTTCAATAAATACTAATTTATGTACGGATGTTTTTCTTATGAAATTGTATCCAGGTACAAAATCAGAGATATTTGATTGTTTAAAAGATTTGTACAAAGGGATTATTATTGAAAGTTTTGGTAACGGTGGATTACCTTTTGAAGGAAGGAACTTGCTTTCGAAAATTCAAGAGTTGACTGAAATGGGGATTGCTGTAGTGATTACTACTCAATGCCTGGAAGAAGGAGAAGACATACTTCTCTATGAAGTAGGACGGAAAGTGGCACAACATCAAGTAATATTATCTGGAGATATGAATACGGAAGCCATCATAGCAAAATTGATGTGGGCGCTTGGGAAAACTAATAAATTAGAAGAGATTAAAAAAATTATTGAAGAGCCTTTAGCCTACGATTTAACAATAAAATCTGATAAGGATTGGTAATGACTTCATATGATTTATTTAGGTTTTACATTTAATATGGGGGAGAAATTAAAATGGAAATGACAAACAAGAACGTGCGAGTGGAGAATGATTTTTTGGGAGGAAAGGAATTACCTATTGAGGCATATTACGGAATTCAAACTTTACGCGCTGTTGAAAATTTCCCGATTACAGGGTATAAAATTCATGAAAGTTTAATTAAAGCGTTCGCAGTTGTAAAAAAAGCTGCAGCGCTTGCCAATACAGATGTAGGAAGATTGGAATTAAACAAGGGCGGTGCCATCGCAGAAGCTGCTCAAGAAATTCTTGATGGAAAATGGCATGATCATTTCATCGTAGATCCAATCCAAGGCGGAGCGGGTACTTCAATGAACATGAATGCAAATGAAGTCATTGCCAATCGTGCCCTTGAATTATTAGGGATGGAAAAGGGAGACTATCATTATATTAGTCCAAATAGTCATGTAAACATGGCGCAATCAACAAATGATGCATTCCCAACGGCGATTCATATCGCAACATTAAACGCATTAGAAGGCTTATTACAAACGATGGGTTATATGCACGATATATTTGAATTAAAAGCAGAACAGTTCGACCATGTGATTAAAATGGGTCGTACACATTTACAAGACGCTGTGCCAATTCGTCTTGGACAAGAATTTAAAGCATATTCTCGCGTACTTGAACGTGATATGAAACGTATTCAACAATCGCGTCAACACTTATATGAAGTAAATATGGGGGCAACTGCAGTTGGTACAGGCTTAAATGCAGATCCAGAATATATTGAAGCAGTTGTAAAACATTTAGCTGCAATTAGTGAACTCCCGCTTGTCGGTGCAGAAGATTTAGTAGATGCGACGCAAAATACGGATGCGTATACTGAAGTATCTGCAGCACTGAAAGTATGTATGATGAATATGTCTAAAATTGCGAATGACCTTCGCTTAATGGCATCAGGTCCTCGTGTTGGTTTAGCTGAAATTATGTTACCAGCTCGCCAACCAGGTTCTTCTATTATGCCAGGGAAAGTAAACCCTGTTATGCCAGAAGTAATTAATCAAATTGCGTTCCAAGTAATTGGTAATGACCATACAATTTGCCTTGCTTCAGAAGCAGGACAATTAGAATTAAACGTTATGGAACCAGTACTTGTTTTCAACTTACTGCAATCGATTAGCATTATGAATAACGGTTTCCGTGCCTTTACAGATAATTGCTTAAAAGGAATTGAAGCGAATGAAGATCGCTTAAAAGAGTATGTTGAGAAAAGTGTAGGAATTATTACAGCCGTGAACCCTCATATCGGTTATGAAGCAGCAGCTCGCGTTGCGAAAGAAGCAATCGCGACAGGGCAATCCGTTCGAGAACTTTGTGTGAAAAATGGTGTACTGTCACAAGAAGACTTAGAATTAATTCTAGATCCATTCGAAATGACACACCCAGGGATTGCAGGAGCAACTCTTTTAAAGAAAAATTAAAAGAAGAGGGGGGAGAAGTCCCTCCTCTTTGTTTACAATATAAGGATGTTATACGTGAATAGAGGTAGGGAGATTATAAGTAAGTATACAGTGGCGTTTAATGGTTCATAGAAACAAAATTAAGAGGAGCAGCAATATAATCAACATCACTTTTAAATAAAGAGGATTTATTAAAACATCCTATCATGTTAACAACAAGTTTACATGAATCTTTATAAATAACTATGACCAACCATGAATCAATAGTTGGCCATAATGATCTTAAAGACCCATATCTTTTAATCCAGGACTATGCTCATTTGGCATTTCAGGAAGTTCTGGTACAGGAAAACCTTTTGGCGGGTCAGTTACTGCTAATGTTCCTTTGTTTCTACTTGGTGATTCACCTTGGAATATTTCTCCCATTCTTGTTGGATCTAAGCTAAAATTAAATTGTGCGTTATGGAATCCCATGTCTACATACTTTCTGCACTCTGGGTATTTATTAATATCATAGTTCGGCACAGGGAAGAGTTTTCCCCATTCAACACCCAATGTCTCTAAAGCTTTTGCGAAAGCATTTTGATGTGCATTATCACGTACAATTAAAAATGCAAGAGTTTCTCTAAATGTTTGATTAGAACTCATTTCATAAATTCTAGTCTTTTGAAGTACGCCTGTAGATTCAAGTACGACATTATCTAGTAAATCGCTAATTAAGTTTCCATGACTATATACCCAAGATCCATTCCACGGATTTCCAGCTGCATCAACAGGTAATGAACTTTGAGCACCTACAATAAAGTGGTGAGGGTTTGCATGTTTAACCGCTTCATCAAGCGGTGCGTTGTCAATACCAGCATTTCCTGGCGTAGGTTCACCAGATCCAGTTAGTAGCTGATTAATTGTATGTTGTACAAGTTCTACATGGCTTATTTCCTCTAAAAAAACACCTCGAAGTAAATCGCGATATTGCTTCTCTTTACCTCTAAAATTTGAGCTTTGGAAGAAGTATTGCATCATTGTACGCATTTCGCCATAATGCCCACCTAATATTTCTTGTAAAACTTTTGCGGCAGCTGGATCTGGCTTGTCCGGCTTGATAATATTAATCAGTTCTTCTTTATAATAAAACATGAAGTACACCTCTTTTAAGTTAGTTAACATTGTTATCGTGTCCGCTAATTGGTTACTTAATACTCAAATTCATTTTTTTACCAATAAATCATGATCTCAAAATGCAAATTCTTTTGGAAATAACTATTTTCGATATGAGATGAAAATGGGGGAATAGCTACTTACAATTTAATAAAAAAGATAAGATTACGGAGTGTAATCTTATCTTTTTATTAAGAATAATAAATTGTATCTTCAAGGTTTTAAAATGACTTTTATACAATCATCTTCACGATTATTAAAAATTTGATAACCATAGCTCGCTTCTTCAAGGGGGATTTTGTGTGTAATAATCTCTTTTGGATCGAATTCTTTGTTTATTATTTTTTCAAATAGTTCCGGCATAAAATGAATAACAGGTGCTTGTCCCATTTTAAGGTTAATATTTCTAACCCAAAATGCTCCGAGTGGAAATGCATTATAATTGCCACCATAAACGCCAGTCATTTGAACCGTTCCATATTTTCTTACGGCTTTCGTAGCGATTTGAATAGGGCCGAGAGTTCCGCCTTGTAATTTTAATTTTTGTTCTAGAAATTCTAGTGGCGATTTTTTTCCATCCATGCCCACGCAATCAATGACTACATCGGCACCGCCATGTGTGATTTCCTTTAAATGTTCTCCCATATCGGGGGATTTTGTAAACTCAAATACCTCAACATTGTTAATCTTTTTTGCATAATTTATACGATAATCTAAGTAATCGACTGCGATTACACGCTTAGCACCTTGCATCCAAGCAAATTTTTGTGTCATTAATCCAACAGGCCCGCAACCAAGGACGATAACAGTATCACCTGGCTTAACACCAGCGTTTATTACACTCCAATAGGCTGTTGGCAAAACATCGGATAAAAACAGTAAAGATTCATCTTCAAGTTCGCATGATTCTGGTATAACAAATGGAGTGAAATTTCCAAAAGGAACTTTTAAATATTCTGCTTGTCCACCTGGATGGTTACCAAATTTCTCTGTATAACCAAAGTATCCACCAGAATCATAATGAGGATTGGAGTTATCACATTGGCTTTCCATTTCATGTTGGCAATAAAAACAATGTCCACAAGAAACGTTGAAGGGGATGACAACACGATCTCCTTTTTTCACTTTAGTAACATCTGGACCAACTTCTTCAACAATGCCCATTGGCTCATGACCAATAATGTAACCTGGAGGTAAAGGCATGTTGCCCTGATATAAATGTAAATCAGAACCGCAAATAGCAGTTGAAGTAATTTTTACTATAATATCATCTTTTTTCTCTAACTTTGCATCATCAACCTGTTTAACTTGTACTTGGTTTGGTCCTTGATAGGTTACAGCTTTCATCTCATATCTCCTTAGGAATCATTTTTCATAATTTATCTCGCTATTTGCCGGCTGCCCGTAAAAGCCCGATTGATGAGGGCTGATAATCACCCGGGGATGAACAAAACCCCACTGATTAAAATTTCACTTTATATGTATCTCTTGATAAAATATAAATTTTTAGTAAAGAGAAACCTGTACATAGTGTTGTTATGAAAGTATGTTATAGCAACTCTTCTTTCTTATATCTTTTGCCCTATTTTAAGAAGAAACTCAATAATTATTCATAATCTAATTTCCATAAAAAGGATAATTATTATTTCATAATTTGTCGCATATTAAAAACATCGGAGGTGAAATAATATGGCAAACAATAATAGTGGAAATCGTAATGAATTATTAGTTCGAGGTGCTGAACAGGCTCTTGATCAAATGAAATATGAAATTGCACAAGAGTTTGGTGTACAACTTGGTGCAGATACAACAGCTCGTTCAAACGGATCTGTTGGTGGTGAAATTACAAAACGTTTAGTTGCAATGGCTGAACAACAACTTGGTGGTAGAGCTAACCGCTAAGAGAATTCGTATAAAATATAGCGAATATGTAAATCAATTTCTTTTGTATATGTATAAAAATAAAAACCCTTATAGTAAATGGATTCTCACTCAAAGATTATTGATAATCTTCTTTCATAATCTTTGGGTATTTAATTTGTAAACGACTTTCCTAAACAATAAACACGCAGTGTTGGAAAGGTGTTTTCCATGCATAGTAGAAAAGCTTTTGCAGGAAAAAGCATACTTAAAAATTTGATTTCAATATTGAAATCAATATTGATTATGATATTTTCGAAAGGGAGGAATTTAAAAATGGGTATTTTAAGTGGAAACCCTCAAAATGAACCGTTACATTACGGAGAAGTATTTGATATTTGGAGTTATCTTCTAGCCGCACAAGGTGGAATCGCAAGCCATCAAGTATTTATGAATCATACAGGTGACGAAGATTTGAAGAAGTTTTTAGAAAGCTTAATTGAAAATGATATGAATTCAGAAATAGAAGAGTTAAAAACTCTTTTAAAAGTTAATGGCGTAGCTTTACCGCCAGCTCCGCCAGAACGACCAGTTGCATCTATTGAAGACATTCCTCCTGGAGCACGTATTAATGATGCAGAAATTGCAGCAGCGGTTTCTACAGGATTAGCAGCTGGACTTGTGACATGTAGTCAAGTGATGGGAAAATGTCTTCGAGAAGATGTCGGAATGCTATTTGGACAATTTCATATGAAAAAAGCGCAAGCAGGTGTAACGTTACTGCGTTTAAGTAAGAAAAAAGGGTGGGTAGTTCCACCTCCATTACATGTGAAAAACTCTGATCAAGCTTAATAAACAAAAATAAAAAAGTGGCATTGGCCACTTTTTTATTTTTTAGATGTATCCTCAACTTTAGATTTATTTATTGTAGAAGAATCCATATATTCATCTGACATTTCCATAGCATATTTATCATGATGAATATGATTGTGATTTCTTAATTCATCGTCGTTACGCAGTACTAACCTCTTCATATAAATGTGGAAGAAAACCTCTATTCCGCCAATAATTAAAGCGGCTAAGAATGAAGAAAGTCCAATATTACGAGTAGCATCTAAATTAGTAAACAAGTATGTTAAAAGCCAAATTCCGAAGAAGCTTAAGCCGAAATCTGCCATTGTAGCAATCGTATTTCCGTATTTAGGTAAAATGAAGAGATCGCCGATTAAATAGGCAGCTCCTGTTAAGAAAAGAGAAATGAGTAATACTCTAGGAATGGAAATGCCTTGAAAGATACTGAGTACGATAAGTAATACTGCAGTTATCGCTGTGTATTTAATTAATAAAGCAATAATATGTTTCATCATTTTCCTCCATTGTTTAAACGTATATGGAATAAAATATTTCATTAGAAACGGGTTATGCTTTTATATAGCGTAACCCGTTTCATTTTCTGATGGAGGCCTATTTATAATATCCCATGGCACGTATATTGTATTTCGTTCTCCTATACACTATTATGTTGGGCTTAAAGGGCATCAATTATACCTTTGAATTCACGGTCGTAATTACCAATTAATTAGCTATATATTTTAGCATGTAATTTAACATATTAAAGAAAGAAGGAGGTGAATGAACATGTCAAACAATAACAGTGGAAGTAGCAATCAATTATTAGTACGTGGCGCTGAACAAGCTCTTGATCAAATGAAATATGAAATTGCTCAAGAATTTGGCGTACAACTTGGAGCAGATGCAACAGCTCGTGCAAACGGATCTGTTGGTGGTGAAATTACGAAACGTCTTGTATCACTAGCTGAGCAACAACTTGGCGGTGGCGTTACTCGTTAATTTTATATATGAAATGGATATAAAGGAGAGGCATGCCGTCTCTCCTTTCTCATACATTTTTATTTGTTTAACTTTTAGACTCTCGAGGTTTTAAATACATAATGAATTTTTGTGAAATAAAAGGATAAAAGATAAGAGGTTATATTTGATGCGAAAGGGGCAGAAAAAATGAAATATGAAGCGTTATTTACAGTTGAGATTTCTGTAGGAAGTGAGAGAGTAGCAAACCATAAAATAAAGGCACATGATGTCGTTGATGTTGTTGAAAAGCTTGCTGAAAAGTACTTAAGTAATCATGAGGGACATTCTCAAAATGAATAAAGGAGAATCGTAATATGACCTGTCATGATGTTAAGAACGAAACGAAAGAAAAAAAAGATTTAAAATGGTGGCAACTCTCACTTATTGGAATTGGTTGTACGATAGGAACGGGCTTTTTTTTAGGATCCAGTATAGGGATTAAAATAGGTGGATCTTCAATTATTCTTATTTTGATTTTAACTGGATTCACTACATATATTGTATTTGAAGCATTGGCAAAAATGGCTGTGGAAGATCCGCAAAAAGGATCGTTTCGCATTTATTCAAGAAAAGCTTTTGGAAATTGGGCGGGTTTTAGTCACGGATGGACATATTGGTGTTCGGAGTTGCTTATTATGGGCAGCCAGTTAAGTGCGTTAGGAATCTTTTCACGTTACTGGTTCCCTAAAATACCACTATGGATATTTGCTGCTGTATATGGAGTAGCGGCTATATTAATTATTTTTATAGGGGTAAAAATATTCGAACGTTTAGAAAAATGGATGGCTATTATAAAAATCGCGGCTATTATAGGGTTCATTGTGATTGCTATTTTGGTTATTTTAGGATTTATAAAGGGTGGTTTATATAAGGCGCAAATTCCACGGAATTTTAAAGATTGGTTCCCAAATGGATTAAAAGGCACTTGGTCCTCTCTGATTTATGCATTTTATGCATTTGGAGGAATCGAAATTATGGGGTTAATGACAATAAGACTGAAAGACCCTAAAGATGCACAAAAATCAGGGAGAGTAATGTTAATGATTTTAACGATTATTTACGTAGTCTCTTTAGGGTTGGCAATTATGATGGTTCCGTTAAATCAGTTTAATACGAAAGAAAGTCCTTTTGTAATAGCATTACAAGACTATAATTTGCCGTATGTGCCATTTATTTTAAATGTAGTATTAATTTTAGCGGGTTTTTCAACGTTAGTTGGTTCATTATTTGCAGTGACAAGTGTATTAATGAACTTAGCTGAAGAAGGTGATGCACCTGCGATGTTTGCGAAAAAAAACAAGAAAAATATCTCGTTTCCAGCTTTAATTCTTATTATAATGGGGCTTGGTGCTTCTATCCTTAGTGCTTTATTACTACCAAAAAATATATATGAATATGTAACAACTGCAGCTGGATTAATGTTGTTATATACATGGAGTTTAATCCTTCTTTCCTTTTGGAGACTAATGAATCCAAAAGGGTGGATGCAGATAAAAAGTATTATTGGTCTTATTATGATTGCACTAGCTGTTAGTGGAACACTATTACAAAAAACAACGCGTTTTGGTTTCTTAGTGAGCTTGTTGTTTTTAGGAATAGTTATTATTGTTACTATAATTGTTCATTTTGTCTCACGAAAAAGGAATCCAGCTATATAATCTGTACCCTTTGTAAAGGACATTTTGAAAAAAGTTAGGCAACATCAAGAAGATGATTTCTGTATCCAACAGGAGTCATCTTTTTTAAATTCCATTGATATCTATAGT
>NZ_JAKUFY010000032.1:0-56719 GCF_022663675.1 Bacillus cereus group sp. BfR-BA-01355 | reverse complement strand
TTTTTTGCTGTTGATCTTGTTTTGGTTGCTCCGTTGTATCCGGTACGCTAGTATTTGGCGATGAATCACGTTTTTCACCTTTTATACGTAGCTCACTACCTTCTTGAATGACGCTACTTGGCATTTTAAAGCGTGATTTATCTGTAGCCATTTCGCTCATCATTTCTTTAAAGATCAACTGTGCAATTTTCGTATTTTTACTACTAATATACTCGTCTTTGCCATCTTTCATATACCCAGTCCATACTGCCATCGTATATTGCGGTGTATATCCAGCAAACCAACTATCACGAGTTGCACTTTCTGGAATTTTATATTGAGCTAATTGTTTTGATGAGTAGTTTGTCGTACCCGTTTTTCCAGCTACATCTAAAGATGCTACATTTGCAGATGTACCAGTACCTGATCTAACTACAGAACGAAGCATATCTGTAATCATATATGCTGTAGAATCTGTCATAACTTGTTTTGGTTTTTGTCCAAAACTTTGTGACTTACCATCTGGATAAACGACTTTCTTAACAAAATGCGGTTTCGTATATTTACCATCATTACCAAATGCCGCATAAGCGCCCGCTATTTCAGTTGGTGATACTTCATTTGTACCAATCGCTGTTGATTCAGTCGGTGCTGCATTAAATGTAATGCCTAATTTCTCAGAGAAGTCTTTTGATTTATTAATTCCGACTTCTTTCGCAGTCTTAATTGCTGGGATATTTCGTGACTTTTCTAATGCTACACGCATTGTAATTGGACCCATGTGACTTCTATCTGAATTTCGTACTTCTTGTCCCGTTGAATACTTAAATGGAGAGTCATCAATTTGATGGTACGTAGCCCATTTTAAATATTCAATTGCAGGAGCGTAGTCGAAAATCGGCTTCATCGTTGAACCAGCTGCACGATCTAATTCAATTGCCATATTGTGCCCTTTAAATACAGCTTTATTTTCTCCACGGCCACTACCTATAGCACGAACTTCTCCTGTTTTCGTATCCATAAATGTAAATGCACCTTGGAATTTATCGTTCGGATAATCAATGATATTATTATTTAAAATATTATCAGCAAGTTTCTGTGCTTTCGGATCTAACGTTGTATAAATTTCTAAACCGTCAGAACCTATATTAGCATCTGGCAATTCTTTTTCTACTTCTTTCACAACTGCATCCATAAATGCAGGATATGGCATTGTTTGTAGTTGAGTTGCAGGCTTGAGTCCCTTTTCTACGTCAACTTTTGATGCTTCTTCCATTTCCTGTTTTGTTATATATCCATGTCGATTCATTAAGTTTAGAACAACATTTCTTCTTTCTGTTGCTTTTTGAACATTTTCTTTTTTCGTTGGATCATAGTTATTCGGTGCTTTCGGTAAACCTGCAAGCATCGCAACTTCTGGTAATGTTAAGTCCTTCAATTCTTTACCATAGTAGTTTTGTGCTGCTGTTGCGATCCCATATGAACGGTTTCCTAAGTTAATTTTATTTAAGTACATCTCTAATATCTCATGTTTTGAATACTGTTGTTCTAGCTTATAAGCTAAATATATTTCTTGTGCCTTACGCTTTGGTGTTTTGTCCATTGATAAGAAGTAGTTTTTAATAACTTGCTGTGTTATCGTACTTCCACCTTGAGAACCATAATCTCCTTTAAGACTTACTAGAACAGCACGGGCAGTACCTTTAAAATCTACTCCGCTATGCTCATAAAAACGTGAATCTTCTGTCGCTAAAAATGCATTTTCTACTAATTTAGGTATTTGCTCATACGTAACATTCGTCCTTTTTTCTTTTCCATATTCATATACCAAATCCCCGTTTTTATCATAAATTTTTGAGGATAACGGATTAACAAGTTTTGCTTTCTCAAGTTTTGGTGCATCCTTAATCATTACAAAAAAGGTAGCAACCCCCGCCACTAAACCAACAATACCAAGTAATAAACAAGTAATTAAAAACTTGCGAAAGAATGATGTTTTACCTTTTGGTTTTTGTGTTTTAGACGCTGGCTGTTTTTTCTTTTTAACTTGTCGTCGTTCCTCTCGAGAACGATAATTTTCTGACATGTTACTTTCTCCTGCCTTTCAATTCTCCCGTTGATTTACTTAAAAATATTGAGGTCACTTTCTAAAATGAATTTGATTAAGAAAGTATATTGACCTGGAGCATTCAATATTTTCCCAATTCACAGATTATAATTTTTAGAATACTTCTTATACAAACTATTTTCACTTCTATTTTTCCTAATAACGCTGCCCCTTTAAGCATAGAATGTAAAAAGTGAATTTTTAATACCTCGTATAAATAATATACCTTTTTTTCAAATGGTCAATATTTTCTTATTTATAAATCAAAGGTGAAATAAAAATAGCACAACGATATGTACTTCGTGTGAACTTCCTTATAATTACGTATAACAAACATTTAATATATTGCATATAAGTATAATACCTCTTAAATTATAAGGATTTCAACTTCATAACCTCAACATCTACAAGAAATTATTAAAAATGAAAAGTGAGGAGTTGCGTAATGATGAAGCTATCTCCCGTGATTTCAAAAAATATAGTTGCTGTTGGCTACAATCCTTTTTCTATGATTTTGCGAATCCAATTAAAGAATGGTATGTACGATTTCTTTAATGTACCAGAAAGTATCTATACTGGCCTATTACATGCACAATCTAAAAGTTATTATCATAAAACTTACATTAAAAATTCTTTCCGCCACACAAAAATTTAAACTTAACACCCACTAAAAAAAGGAGGTTAATCCTCCTTTTTTTAAAAAATATTTTACAGATAAATTACCTTCGATTCCTCTTATTAATTTCATCATATGCTTGAATTTGTTTTTTCAAACGCCGATCAGCTTTTTTATCATGCACTACAAGAATTGCATGTATAACTCCTGGAACCCAAAATATTAGTGTTAATATGAAATTTATTATTGCCTGAATTGGTTTTCCACAAAATAATACAGCAACAGGCGGAAGAAAAATTGCTAATAAATACATCATCCCTTGAAAACTCCTTATTTTGTATTTTATATATCACTTTTCAAAATATACGCAAAGAAACCTACTACTATTTTAATCTTAACTTGCCTCTAAAATCAATGTCTCTCCTTCTACTTATATAAGTATTTCAGACTTTTCATTGTTTGCTAGCCTATTTTCTTCCTCTATTGCAGTTACTCCAATTGCAGAAATTAACGTTCCAAGCGCTTGTATCCAAATACCAATGAGTGCAATTATTCTCTCATCCTTCTTATCAAAAATACTATCTTCATTTTCTCTCTCATCTTTCAATAAATTTGAAACGCCTTGATACGCTTGTAATCCAGCTCCTAAACTTTGCATGGAGTTACCTAGTATAATAATTTTCTGTAGTACATTTATATCCATCAAAGCTGCTTCTACTCCTAAAAAAGCACCGATTGATTGTAAACTGTTCCCTATAATAATAAGAAAATCATTTTCTTTCAATTGTTCATTTATATTAAAATATGTTCCTATTACATTTGATATATTCCCTAATGCTAATAACTCAATTCCTATTTTATCAAGTAATTTACTTTGATTCTCTAAGCCTATATTTTGATTTTCTCTTTTTTCTTCCCCGTCATCATACTTGCTCGCAATGATTTGTAATATATACCCGAGGGCTTGTAATGAGCTCCCTACAATAACAAGGTCCGATTCAACTTTCTCTTCTCCAATAAATCCTCTTGTCGTCCCAATAGCAGCTGTAAGGTTCCCTCCCACTTGAAACCATGCCCCTGTCACTTTTAAACCGCGTGGATTCATTTTTATCACCTATTTAAATATTTTCTAAAGCTTTCAAAACAAACAAATCTCACCCTTAATCGTTTATTTTATTTTTCATATGTGATTTTGTGAATGATATAATGTACTACCAATATAAAAAAGCACCTTAAAGGTGCTTTTTTATATGCATGCTGGACATGTCAACGAATCTCCATTTTTATCTATTGTTATATTCAATATATATTGAATTGCTTTATGTGACCAAGTTTCAGGTGTAGGTGATTCATTTATATATTGTGGAGCACATGACTTCAGCATTGGAGTACTAATACTCCCTCCAGGATCTAAAGCAACTACAGCCATGCCATAGGGTAATTCCAGGGCCATAGATTTAGTGATACCTTCAATAGCAAATTTCGAGGCACAATATGGCGCAAGCTCAGCCTCACCTTCTCTTCCCCAACTAGAACTCATATTAATGATAATCCCTTCTTTCCTAACTACCATTGCTGGAACAAACGCTCTTATTACATTTACTACACCATTCACGTTTACATTCATTACATTTTCAAATTCTTGAGCCGTAATTTTCCAAAGTTGTGCATTTTGATTTACAATCGATGCATTATTTATTATCAGATTGGGAGCCTTATGTCTATTAAGTATATAATTTGCCCAATTGTTAACTTGCTGAGAATCTGAAATATCAATTACTTGGAAATCATGTATTTTACTGTACTGTTTTTTTAGTTCTTCAATTTTATCTTTTGAGCGTCCACAACCATATATGTTCCACCCTAATTCATGAAATCGATCAACCATCGCACGTCCTAACCCTTGTGTCACACCTGTAATAATTACAGACTTACCAATTTCTTTTCTCTTCATTTCGCTCATCCTCCTTCCCTATATATTACTCTCTTCATTTTTATTCAGCCATTTACTATAGTATCAACTCAACTCATACTTTAGTAATAGTTTTGATATTGCATACATAAACAAAAAAAGTAACCATCATGGTTACTTTTTGCTACCTATCTAAAAATTCATTGTTTATTTCATTATTGTTTTTACATTTCAACTTCTCTTTTCCACATTTCTCACACTGGTAAATATAAACTACACCTAATGTACCTTTTTTTAAAATCCTCATTATCCTGCATCTTAATAAAAATATATTTATGTTTACAATGCGATTCACCCAAATAATTTTTAAACCACTTTTTCAACACAACACATTCCACCTTTATGATAGAACCTTTATTTAGCTGCCTTATGACATACTTTTATTTAAATGTTCAATCTCATATTGCAATTTTTTAAATTGCTCAAAATGCATGGTAATAGATTGACTACTACCATAATCAACATTTTGTTTCACTAATATAACACCCGTATCATGAAAAAGCGCTTCAAGTTCTTTCCTAATAGAAACTTTCGCAATATGAGCTGTTTTAATTGCAGATAAAATTGCAATTTCATTAAACTTTAATTTTATTTCATTTGGACAAAATGCGTCTTCAACTAATATAACTTCATTACTATAAATTAGTGCAACAAGATTACTTGATTTGGCATCTGTTAAATCAACTTTTTTCATAATATCTTTCATTACATTTTGCCTCCTTTATTTTCATATATATTAATTATATAAATTTTTCAAAAAAATACTCAACTTTATTATATTAATTTTAACACACTTTTATTGAAATCCATGCTCCAAACGTTTTACTATCCCACAATTTTTATTGTATGAACCATCTGGACTATAACTCCATATAGTAATGTTAACAACTTATTATAAAGCAGGTGAAAATTATGCCATCAGTTGTAGGAAATTTAGTTGTACAAAATAGTAATGGTTCATTTAACTTAGGTGATTTCTACAACGTTTCTCCGAAAGAAAATACGAAAGCTTATAATGGCTCCGGCGCATCAAACGTTGGTTTTGTTGTTAATACTTTTAGCGGTGTTAGCGCGACCAATACATTTGATTCTGACCTTGCAGATCAAAACCAAGTGGGTACAGCCTAATCTTATGTTTAACTTTCTGTATAGAAAATTTTAATTTGTCTATACTATAATCAGGCTGTTTGACAGCTCTTGTTGATTTTGGAGTACCCTATCTTTTTCTCCCTTTCCCTGGGGCTCAGCAGCTAGCACGAAGCTAGCTGCTTTTTCTTGTATTATTTATTTCATAAATCAGAAATAAAAGAAGCTGCCATTTAATATTCAGCTTCTTTTACGTTATTTCAATAATATCCATAGCGTTAAATACGTAAGTTTTATAAAAGGCGTCTGTACAAATTACAATTTGTTTTACCGGATTAATATGTACAACTGTCATGTAGCTTGTTAATATGTAGCCATCTTCAAAATATGTTACCAATATTTCTTTCTCAGACAGTAATGAATTTAATAATTTATCAGAAATTCTCTCTTTTGCTTCATTTGTTAAAAGCGGTTTTTGTACTTTTAATTTCTCTCCAATAATCTTTCTCATATTTAAAAGTTGTTCGGATATTACTGTAAACGGAACCCACTCTCTTTCTTCTTTTTGTATCTTTACATCGTTCATTTTTTATCTCCTTGATCATTTATACATTTATTTAGTCATACTATCCCTTAGTTATTTTTAATACTCACTAAACTCGGATTTACTTCTAAATTATAATTAGGTTATCCCTCTAAGGAACATTAGTTCTTATTATACACGAACTTACGTTCTTTTGAGAAGAGCCATACTTATTATTTTTTAACAAAAAACACAATTTTATTTACCTCTATACTTTCTTTTTCCTTTATCAAATAAACTTCTCATTTCTTATGTAAAATGAAATACATATAACAACTAAAAAGCGACTTCACACAAAGTGAAATCGCCTTTTTCTAAAAAATATTTCAAATTTTATTTTTCTATCCTAACTAATGTTCTTTCTGGAATACATAATTCATCTATATTAAAATGATTTATTTTTAATTTCAATTCCCCTACTCGTTCCTTACCTTCATCACCAACCCAACAACTAAATAATTCGAAATAGTCTCCATCTTCCAAATAGCCTTCCATAATCTTGCATAAAGTTAAAAGTTTTTCTTTCGCTTCTTTTTTTCCTTTACGTTTTGCCACTCGACAAGTTCAATTCCCCAACTAGTTGAAACCTCATATGTGAAATTTGTTTGGAATTGATACTCTTGTACAATTTCAAGCATACTTTCATCTGAAAAACACGGTCCAAAAACAATTACATCATTAGAATCTGGAACCGTTAACGGAATTTCTACATTACAGCCTATGTAACTAGCTAAACTCATTTTATACTCCTCCAATATTCGTATAAAAAATACTTCATAGTATATTTATTCATATATAAAATCCCTACCCAAACAAAAAAGTTTTAAATTTTTTCGTTTATTAACCATCTATAACTGAAAACATATACTATGATGAACGAACTCACAAAGCATAAGAAAAGAGAACATTTACAACACTCTCTTTTCTTACATACTCTATGAAACTTTGCAAAACTGAATCAGTGATTTTTATTATTATATTTTATTACATATACATAGGTTGTACTATTATATGTAACTCTCTCTCTGTATCCGATTTTTTCGGATGACGAAAATAATTAAGTTCGTACTTTAACACTTTATACTCAACCATCCCTATTTTAATCCCTTTCGTTTCTTTTAATATTGCTAATAAATCACTTATATTTTCATCATATGACTCAAAAATTTTCGCGCCGCCCTCTCCCTGAAAGATTACTTTCATATATTCTCTCCACCTTAATTTATTGATATGGTAAATGACGCGTTTAAAGCGATTCATTCTTTATCCTAAAATTTTCATACTAAAAAGAACATCCTTTCCAATCGAATGCTCAGCTTTTTACTAATTATCCACGTTAAATATTTATTCAAAAACATTATATGTATTATTTTGTAAATTATGTTCGATACCCATTATTAAAGAGTAAATATATGTAACAAACTTGCATAATGAAAACCGTATCATATCTACTTCCATTGAAATAATTATAATTCCTTTAATTTAAACCCATAATTTCCCATTGTAATTCTTAATATTTAAATGTAATATTGTATTGTCTTACTATCTATTTATAACTCACACACTAATTAGAAAAGGGAACTCTATATGAGTTCCCTTTTCTAGTTATGATTACAGTCATTATTTCTTTTCTAGAAATTTAAATGTATCTTTAAATTCTTTATTATTCACTTTAATATTAGCATCTTTCAATAAATCATTGACTACTTGTTGTTTCCATTTACCTGTCGTATCTTCTAGTCTTTGTTGTTCTAAATCTTTACGAATTTTATCTTTTACTTCATCAAATGGCTTCAATTCTTTTTTATCCGTCACTTTAATAATATGGTAACCGTAAGTTGTTTTAACTGGATCACTTACTTGGCCTGCATCTAATTTATACGCAGCTTCCTCAAATTCTTTCACTGTTTGCCCAGGAGCAAAACCAGATATTTCCCCGCCCTGTTCCTTTGAACCAGTATCTTCTGAATACTGTTTTGCTAAGGCAGCAAAATCTTCACCATTATTTACTTTCTCCTTTATTTCTTTAGCCGTTTTTTCATCTTTCACTAAAATGTGACTTACTTTCATTTCTGGTTTATAGTTATCTTTCACATCTTTTTCTGTAACTGTTGCTTTGATTGCTTTCTCAAATGCAATTTCTGGCTTCATTTTTTCTTTTAATTCATCTTCATTTTTCAATCCAAGTTGTTCTAAAGTCGATTTAAAGTTCTCACCCATTTTATCTTTTGCTTCTTCTACTTTCTTTTTTGCTTCCTCATCTGAAACTTTATATTTATCTAGCAATGCCTTACTTAACATCATTTGATATAAAGTACTTTCTCCATATTGTTGTCGTAATTCTTTACTTAATTCTTTCTCTGTAATATTTCCTACTTTTGATGTTACTACGTTGTCTGAGGAACCACATGCAGATAATGCTAGCATCACGCATGAAATAATCGTTCCAATAAATATCTTTTTCTTTTTCAATTCAAATACCTCACTTTTATCATTATGCAAATTAACTATACACAGTCATTGTGAAAACAGTGTGTTTTCTACATGTAATTCATTTCATATGAGTAGACTATGTATCATGTATTTTCATTTTTAAATATAAAGAGTTTTCTTACTATGTATAGTAAGAAAACTCTTTATATGCCCCAAAAAAAATATAGCTTCTATAGTTACTTAATAATTACATGTTCTTCAGGTATCCAACTATTCTGCCCGATATCTACCGCATTTCCCACTCTACCCCACACTCGAAAAGATGTCGATCCATCTATATTTCCTTTATAATTCATACATTCAGGCTCTTCATAATAATTTACTCTGTAGCCGACAGGATATTTCGAAGTTGCATAAAACCATTTCACCTTAAAATGTTTTAAATATGCCCACTGCTTATCGTTCCCTAAACAAATCATATCTTGCTCACCGCCTCCCCAATAACCTGTTAAGATTAAATATGGAATTTTCTGAGTGAGTGCACCTGTAAATTGAGGATTCATGGGATTCTCATATAAATTTATTCCGTATCCATCAGGATATTTCGAAACTGCAATACCAATGCCATTCGGTTGCTGTTTATACACTATGTTAGATTGATTTGCTTTGTTCGAATCTATAAACCAAGAAAGTGACTTATTTCCTACTAATCGATTCAGATCACATTTCCCAATCCCAGGAACATTCCCTGAATCCGTATATTGCCAAATATCACATGGATATGCTGGCTTATTCCCTCCATAACGAGGGATCCATACGAAATCAGCTTCAATATTACGTGCTCCAAATGATAAATACATGTGATGCCCTACATATAATCCTACTTTTTCCGCACCTAAACGGCGTAATTCATCAATAAATGCCTGTGTCCCGCCTTGCATATCTGCCATCGTTTGAACTTCTACGTCCACCACCCAAAACTTAGCTGATTGATCACCACGATTCCAAAAATCTTGTGCCTCTTTCTTTGCATCAGCAATAGATATAAAACGGCAAAAAGCATAATTACCGAATGGGATACTATACTTTTTCATTTCACTAACATAATTTTGATACATAAAATCCACCGTATTAGAGCCATCTTGAACTCTAGCAATCACTAAATCTAGCTGAGATGCTGCAATATCCCAATTGATAGTTCCATTCCATTTTGAAATATCTACAATATACCCCATACATTCCAGCTCCTTTTTAATGTCTTATTCATAGCTTGTTTTATTGTAAGCCTTATCTCTCTAAAACTAGCTATCTATAATATAAATAAAAAGAATCGTTACTGTTTTTCAAAATATATTCTCTTTCAGAAATATTTCTATTAGCTTTAACATGTATGTCACAAAAAATATTATCATATTCGAAATATACCTTACTATTTGTTATGTAGTCTCATCCTATCAATTTAGGTATTGATCATTTTTACGGATATTAGAAAAAATCCTCTTATAATATTAACTTAAAACTTCCAGTATCAATTCCCTTTCAGTTAATAAAAATCATTCCTCATTTTCTATATATTCTTAAATCAAAATTACTATCTTTCCATGAAATATGAGATTTAGAAAAATTTTAATTAATTGAAAATTATTCCTGTTAACCTACAATTGTCCAACCTGAACACTATTGGTGCATAAAAAAGACATTTTCTATTACTGAAAATGTCTTTTTATAGTCTAATAAAACAATTTTGGTGTTAAATCTTTATTTTGTAATTGTGTATTTTCACTGTTCATAACACAACTTGTAGAAAATAATATTGGGCTATCACAAACCTCATCATTCATTACATCACGAAATACATTGGCAGCAACACCTGTAAACGTTTGACATAAGTTAGAAATATCGTCATTGAAAAACTGAATGACTTCCGCAGTGAACACCGGAAAGACAACATTCGGTCCGCCAGGGAACTGAGGCTGTACCACAACTTGTTCAAAATAAGGATTGTTTTCTAGTGCTACTTGAAATAAATGAGCTATTTCAAATGCATCTAGTGGACAAGGAAATGGATTTACAATTTCATTCTCATTATTCGTTACAATAACTGTCACACTTACATTCCCAAATTGTACAAAAGATTTTAAAAACGTTGCTAACGCTCTCGCTTTTTCATTACTTAACGCATGCACTAAAATAATATAATTACCACCAACAGGAATAAGTGGCCCAACTGTAACAGTTGGATCAGCACCTATTGAATTTTTTAATTCATTAAAATATGTGATCCACGGTGGCGAAAGCTGAGCTTGTACATTTTCTTCCACTATTTTATACTACCTCCTTATACAATTCTTACTAACATGATATGTAACAAATTAAAAAATGTATTAGTTATATTAACTATTTTCGTATTTATTGATTATATTAATTAAACATTTTATTTCGCATTCTCAATTTCCCTTTTACATCTTTAAGCACTTTTACTACTATGAAATTCTTTATTATAAGCAAATCCACTGAAATTTCATATTATACTAATACGACTCTATATCCATTAAATTATAATACTCAATATTAGGAGCTGATTTCATGGAAAAAAAGCCTATCGTGTTCAAAATCCCACCAAATTCAAAGCTAAAAGTTACATTTTTCGGTCCTTGTAACGAAGTAATTACAAATGTGTCTATTATTAATCAACTATGCACCCCAAAATGTCAAACTATCACGCAATATCCAGACTTTAAGAAATATGTAACTGAAGTACGATCGTTATCCCGTTGTTAGTCCGCATAATGCACGATTTTCACAACTTTGTTACCTAAAATAACTGAGAAAGAAAATGACTGCATTCCTAGACTAAAATTACTCATTTTATGATATTCCATTGATAATTCATTGATTTTTTACACGTTTTTATTAAAAGGACATATATTATCGTATGGAGATTATCCACTCATAAAACCTATCTTTCTTTGGAGCGTACTTATTATGTATGCTCTTTTTTTATGTAACCGTCCCCTTCTAAATTGACCAACAATATATTAAAATTCTTTATGTACTCAAGGAGGTCAAATATGTTCAAGCTGCATCCAATACTACTCATCTTAGGATTGATTTTGTTTTTATATAGTGTAATCGCCTTTATGTTATTCTTTTCAGTGTACTAGCATTCCCTACACAAATTTATGTTCAATATGTAATTTCTATATAGTAAAGAAAAAACGTAATGATACGATCTTTTATGTATTTCGTCTTTCTTGTTCTATAAAAAAACTAGTAAACTTACTAACACTGAGTTTTCAGAAGCATGTTACTTATTTACATATTATTTTTTTCATTATCTAAATAAGGTTAAAGCCTCTACAAATTAAACTACACTTTACCTGTTTACTTATATATTTTAGAAAAACAATAATAATCCCCCACCATTTGGTAAGGGGATTAACTAAACCTACTAAAAAACATTTAATGATCTGTTTTATTTAATTGGAGAAGGAAATCTTGCCGCTTCAAAGTGAACCGTATTTAAACCATTAACATTTTGTACAATTACGCCCGCAATACTACTTTCTGCAAAAACTTCAACTGAATCTCCTGCTTCTAATTGAAGAATAGTAGTTACTGAAACATCATTATTAAAAAATACTCCTGTTCCAAAGAAATCATTATCTATCGCTATTGCTGGATTTCCATTT
Source organism: Bacillus cereus group sp. BfR-BA-01355 (assembly GCF_022663675.1). Classification (NCBI taxonomy): domain Bacteria; kingdom Bacillati; phylum Bacillota; class Bacilli; order Caryophanales; family Bacillaceae; genus Bacillus; species Bacillus cereus group sp. BfR-BA-01355. The sequence continues at coordinate 44,251 of NZ_JAKUFY010000032.1, read as the reverse complement.
ACACGAATTTCTACTCTAGCTCTGTAATTCACATTAAAATCATTTGGAGAAAATGTTATATTTCCTAATACACTATATACCCCTCTAGTTTTCGGAGTGAAAATGGATGTTACTGGATTATATTCATTCGCTAGATCAAATTGTTCATTTTGAAATAATACTTTAACAGGAGTATTTGCTAGAACAGGTTGATTAACTGTATTCACAGCTCTAAATGCCGATGCCCTTACAAGCTCCTCTTTCTTATCATCACAACACTTCACCTTTACATACTTCCTATCACATTTACTACTTTTTCTATAACAATCATGACTTTCCTTTTTGTAATCTTTACAATACTTACAGTAATAATAAGACATAGTTAGTCCCCCTTTACACTTATTTTTATATAGTATGCTATATAGATTAGAATAGCTTGGACGACCTGTTACTATTTTTAATAGAGTAAAAAACCCTCACCATTTCGGTGAGGATTTACCTTTAAGCTTCTGTAAACTCAATGTTTAATGACTTTATTTAATCGGAGAAGGAAATCTTGCTGCTTCAAAATGTGCACCATCTTCTAAAGGACTTAAAACTCCATCTATACTACTTTGTGCATAAACCTCAACTTCATCCCCTGCATTCAATTGAACAATCGTCGAAACACTTACTACATTTCCAAAACTTATTGGACCAAAAAAGTCATTATCTATAGCTATCGCTGCGTTTCCATTCACACGAATTTCTACACGCGCTCTATAATTTAAAGTTGGATCGTTTGGAAAGAAACCAATCGTTCCAATAATAGAATATACTCCTTTAGTCTTCGGCATAAAAATAGATGTTGCTGGATTATACTCATTCGCTAAATCAAATTGTTCATTTTGAAATAACACTTTCACAAAAGTATTAGCAGGAACATTTTGATTCACAGTATTTCTAGCTCTAAATGCCGATGCTCTAACAAGATTGTCCTTGTTATCATGGCACTTACTAGTGTTCTTACAACAATCATGGTGCTTCTTTTTATACTCCTTACAATACTTACAGTAGTAATAACAAGACATACTAATTCCCCTTTCAAACTTATTACTACATATTATGTAAGATTGATTTATAAGGTTTGGACTAGCTATTTTTATTGTTCATAAGGGCGCTATTAACCTGCACCCTTATTTATATACACCACATAATTCCTTACTAGTTATAAGTTGTATACAGTTCCATATGGAATAGTAAGAAAAGAACTTCCATACGGTGTAACATGATGTACTGGGTAAAAATACTCTACGGATGAGTAATATGGTTGTACTCCTTGCTGCTGCATTTGCATTTGCATTTGTAATGCTTGTTGAATAGCTTGGACTGTACTTTGTGCTCCACTATACGTTATAGACGTACCATACGCTGGTCGCATGCCAGCTTGAGAATTAAAATATGAATAAAACATGATTTTCAACTCACTTCCGTATAAGTTATTACAAAATATGTTATGATTCTATATTTCAGTGAGTGCAAAAGCTAATTCACTAGCTCTTATTAAGGTTAAACATTTTCAATATAAATATCATTCTCTAAATAAAAGCACACTCAACGGATGCTTTTTGTTTCTCGCTAAATTTTCCTACTGCCATAATTCATTAGCAATAATTTAGTTGTCCACGAATTTCACCATTAGGATGTTGTACTGTATGAACATTAATATATATGTTTCCAGATATAATCTCATTTATAAGAGTGCCTAATGTTTGACCCACTAGCGGTCCGACCAAATCTTCTTGAGTAATCATTCCCGTAAAAGTTGCACACTCTATTGAAATTGGATTTGTTATCGGTCCAAATAAAAAAGCTACAACAGGACCGTTCTTTCCTTTTAATCCAAGATGCAGATGTGCAGCTACTACATCCTCTATATCGAATAAATCCAACTTAAATTTTAGGCTAAGCTCGTCCCGGCTTAATTTAAAGAAACCTTCTCCTCGAGCATCTGTTTCTACTGGTGGAACTTCATTTCTACCACGCAACTTTGCAAAGAACATATCTATCACTCCTATAATTTTTATACTTCTAATATATTCTGACCCTTCTTATAAAGTGACAAAAAAGCAGCTGTTAGGTCAATTTTAATTTATTAAATATAATAGTTTAATTTATTAATTATATTGAATTCATACATTTAACTATTACACTTTTTAAGTTTAATCCATATACTATATTAGATTACTAGAAAGGAGGCGTAAGCATGGAAAGTTGTGTTTTGTTCGTTAATGGACAACCTCTTTTAGTGATTTCAGTTGCTGGAATCGAAATTGCTAGATTAGAACTTTCTCTTCAAGTAGCATTGACTCTAATAGCATTAGGAATTCCAATTTGCGCATAATAGTTAGATAATTATAAAAAAGAGGGTTTAAACTCTCTTTTTTATTTATTCCTTAACAATAAAAAAAGACACCACTTGGATAATGGCATCTATCGAAATATTCGTCATAAGTTTCATTACTACTAAACTAACAATCCTACTAATTCACGTGTAATTCCTGAGAACGAATAGCCATATGCAAAACCTACAATACGAACTCCTGTATTCCATTTTCAATAAGTATATGTTATTTTTCTAAAAAGCAGTTTCTATTACCAGTTTTCATGAAAACTTTTCGCTTTTGCTAACCGCTCTTTTTTATTAAACTAATAATACTCCTTGAACCCTTTTTACTTACTGCATCATATAATTTTAAACTTAGCATTCAATAAAAAAATTTCCTACTATCAAATATGCGCAATATGTGAGGCTCTTTTACAACTAGTCTATTTATCGCTCCCTTCTAACTCCTCACTTTCTTCACGTATTTGTCCAATTAATGAAAATATAGAACCTACGGCTTGAATCCAACTTCCTATGGTATCTATTGACTGGCCTTCTTTCTTTTTATCCGGTTGACTATTTGCTTGATTGTCTAAAATTTCCCCTGTATCATTTACTAGATTTTCTTTACTATCCTGCCGATCTCCTCTAATACTTTTTAGCTCATATATTCCTCCAATCGCTTGCAAGGAATTTCCTATAGCTTGCAATAAGTTTCCTACAACATTAAAAGACTCATCCTTATCTGAAGTATCTTCAAATTCATCTGCTAATGCTGTAAGTCCTCCTAAAGCCTGCGCCCAATTTCCAGAAATAACTAATTTAACTTTTGTTTCATCTGTAAAATCAATAACTAACCCTGATATTACAGTTACATTACCAATTGATTGGATTTCATTCCCAATTTTTTCAAGAGAAATTCCCCCTTGACCATCAGCCTCTAAAGCGTTACCAACTGCTTGCAATGTGTTTCCATATATATTCAGATTCTCCCTTACATTACTGCTTATAAAATAGAACGGTGTACTTCCAATAGCGGAAGTTATTGTACCTATAGCTGCTATCAATGCACCAAATATTTCTTTTAATTGGTTCTCCATTTATAACCTATCCCAACATTAAATAATTACTTTTATCCTATTTAATCACACAGCTCTCTGTTAGAAATTCAAACTTTCCCTTAACCTGTTCCTTCTTTATTATATTGTCTTATAAAAATAAACATCCTTAAAAATAACACCTATATATTGATCGTTTCTCTACATTGTTTTGTATAATACATATTACTAACACCGCTTTTTTTATGTTCCTATCTTTAAATGTATTAAACCACTCACTAGTCATTATTCTCTTCACATAAATTGCTCATTTTATGATTCGAAAAAATAAATAAATTTCCATTAAACTTTTTAACCTTTATTATATTTCCTATTAATAACCAAGCGTTGATATATATCCAATTAGAACCTCCCAATTTTCTTGAAAATTTTTTAAAAACTCAGAAGCGATAATAATTTATCTATATCACGATCTAAGCTAATCTTCCTAGCCATACATATTCTTCGCCTTCGAATCATGTCTCTATAAAATAAAAAAACAGCTATTAAACTGCTTTAAATTCATTTTATCCCCAAAAGAAATGATATATATATTCTCCCGTTACACTTTAATTGATTCCAACAATTCTAGCAAATCTCATCAAGTCCGCTCCCTGAAGAAAATACATTGTGAGCGTAACTGGCACTTGTGACCACATAAATTGATAAAACTCCTCGACTCTCCGATTTGTCGAAACAATTAAATCATTTACAGGTCCTTGATTCCATATTGAAGTTCTAACTGAAGTAAACGGAAGATCTTTCCCATTAACCACTATTCTGGCCATACTTTGAGTTATGTCCACACCAATTCCCTCCATCGTTATAAAGATCGGACCTGTTTCTACAGTCATATTTTATAAATATTCTTGGCTGTTATAAATGATTAAGGCAAATCCCTAATAAAATTTTTTATTAATTAATTTCCATTACATTTATATAAATTCTAGCCTTATACAGTTTTTATAATAAAATATGAAATATTCATGTGTTATCTTCAGTACGTTCTTTTCTTTTTATAATTTCGTGTGAGATATACCATGACTTGAAGCCCTAGCCTCCTAATCCTAGGGCTTCTCCATTGAAATAACGATTTTAATAAAACTTTTCACCTTTTAACTGGACAAGCATATATTATTGTATGGAGGCATCCACTCATAGAAATCTATCTTTCTTGTGAAAGAGCATGCTTATATGCATGTTCTTTTTCGATATTATGAAATAAAGACTTCACATACATTAGAGAAATACATACAATACTTATGATCATCTCATTATGAATCATTTAGTATCATTTTCCATACATTCCTTGGTCATGGAACGCCTTTCTCCCAAGGCGTTCTTTAATTTCCAGATAAGGGGTTTGTTAAAGAATTGAATAAAGTGAAACTCTAATCAATGGGGGGTGTTCATCCCCCACTGATTATTAGCCCTCACCAATCGGGCTTTTACGGGCAGCCCGACCCCCACCTAACTTCTTTGCTTCTGCTGAATTTTAAGGTGGGGTCTTACTGCTCACAAATAGCGGGCTAAAATCTTTAAATCCACTGAAACCATGTTCCTTTGTCTCTCTGATTCCATCAATTATAGAAAATAGCTAAACCAATTAACGCCTTTGTTCACTGTAGTAATTTTCTTGTATAATAAAAGTTAATTAATCTAGAAGGGACTGAATTATGCGCAGATATCAATATTTTTAAACTACCTATTCTTACAACATAACGGAGGTAAAAGTATTGATTACTGAACTACACACACAACGATTATATTTAAGGCAAATGAAAGCATCTGATTCATTAAGTATGTTTAAAATATGGTCTGATCCTGATATTACTAAATTCATGAATATAAGTAATTTCACCGATGAAAGCCAGGCAAAAGATATGATTCAATTTCTTAACGAACTCGCTCAAAATAATAAAGCTATACGTTTTACTATTATTGAAAAAGAATCTAATCACATTATCGGTTCATGTGGCTATAATTCCTTAGATTTTGAAAACTCAAAGACTGAGATTGGTTATGATATTTCAAAAAAATTTTGGGGTAAAGGATATGCCCCTGAAGCAATATCCTCTTTATTAGATTATGCTTTTACACATTTAAAACTATATCGTGTTGAAGCAAAAGTTGAACCTACAAATGTAAATTCCATAAAGGTATTAGAAAAATTAAACTTTACTTTTGAAGGGACTCTGAGAAAGAGCGAAAAATCAGCTGGAAAGCTTATCGATTTAAATATCTATTCGAAATTAATAAGCGATTAATTTTAGTCACTCTGCCCACACTCAATCAAAGTGTGGGCTTCTTTAATTGCTGTATAAAATTCAGAAGTTTGACACAATCCTGGAAAAAGCTTATAAAGAAAAGTGAGGTTCCGTTATTTTCACACTTAGAAGTGCAGTCATGTTATATACAATTTAAAATACAGTTTTATAAGTGTGAACGAACTACAAAACTAAAAAACAAATAATAAGTTTGCAACATGTTTGCAAATACGAATTTTGCATATAAATTCGTGTAATATTGAAAGGAGTTTTACTTATGAAAGAAATTAAAACAGAACAAGAATTCAAAGACATCATCGCAAGCGAGGAGCCAGTAGTTGTTAAGTTCTTTACTACATGGTGCCCAGATTGCGTACGTATGGACAACTTTATCGGAGATGTAATGGAAGAGTTCAATAAATTTGAATGGTATTCTATTAATAAAGATGAGTTTCCAAGTATCGCTGAAGAGTATCAAGTAATGGGTATTCCAAGTTTACTTGTATACCAAAATGGTGAGAAGCTAGGCCACTTACATAGTGCTAATGCAAAAACTGAAGAGCAAGTTACTGAGTTTTTAGAAGCATACTAAAATAAAAGCCCTCTGGAAAATATTTTTCAGAGGGCTTTCATCTGTTTTCACAATTATCTTTTGATGTTTTTCATCGTTTAATGAATTACACCCTGTCATTATAAGAATAGTACATAGTAAGAAAAGTATTCGCTTCTTCATCCATCTACCCTCCTATCTCTTTAGTAAATAAACTCTAATTAGGTTCACACCCTGACTTTGTACTTTTCAACATATTTTTCCTTCACGAAACTTTGTTATCCCCTTCTTAAAAAGCTATAAAACGTCAACAATGTTTGTATAGACCCACACGACTTTCGTTTGATACTCTATTTATAGAAAGAAATTCCTTTAAAGAAAGGTGAGTGATTAAAATGGATACTCTTTCTCATAAAGAAGCTGATAAAGGTGCTATTGTCAGCATTATGGCCTACATATTTTTATCCTCTATGAAAATCATCATCAGTTATATTACCCTCTCTAGCGCATTACGTGCTGACGGTTTAAATAACTTAACGGATATCGGTGCTTCTTTAGCGATATTAATTGGTCTAAAAATATCTCGTAAACCTCGTGACCCAGATCATCCGTATGGGCATTCACGGGCCGAACAAATCGCATCACTTGTTGCGTCCTTCATTATGGCAACAGTCGGATTAGAAGTTGTTATTAGTGCCATTCAATCTTTCTTAAATCCGAAACAAGCAGCACCTAATGTACTCGCTGCATGGGTTGCTTTATTTTCTGCTGTCGTTATGTACTGCGTGTATTTGTATACGAAAAAAATTGCAGCACGAACAAAAAGTAAATCACTAGAAGCTGCTGCAAAAGATAATTTATCAGATGCACTCGTAAGTATCGGTACTGTAGTAGGTATTGTCGGTTCTCAGTTCCAAATGCCTATTTTAGACCCTATTGCCGCTTTAATTGTTGGTCTTATTATTTGTAAAACTGCATGGGAGATTTTCGTAGAATCTTCTCATATGCTAACAGATGGAATTGATCCTGATAAAATGGAGGAATACGCTGATGCTATTGAGCATATTGGCGGTGTGGAAAACATTGTAGATATTCGAGCACGTATGTACGGGAATCAAACGTACGTTGATATTACAATTGAAGTAGATGCTCGTATGGATGTTGGAGAAAGTCACTGTATTACCGACAACATCGAAGCTATGCTTCGCAAAAAGTTTGGAATTTACCATGCACACATTCATGTTGAGCCAATGAAAAAAGAACCTATTATGACATAGGTTCTTTTTTTATGAACGTTTTATGGAATATAACACATAAAACGAGCCAGCTACCGCCAGCTGCCCATCCTGCTAATATGTCAGATGGATAGTGCACGCCAAGATATATTCGGCTAACTGAAATAGATAATACAACAAAGCTTGCTATAAGAATAATTAGCAATTTTTTATGCAACGAAATACGATCTTCAGTAATTGTGACGTATGCAATAAATCCTAAAAAAGCCGTAGCATTCATCGTATGACCGCTCGGAAAACTATATCCAGTTGCAGTAACAAGCTGCGTAACATCAGGTCTTGCTCGTTCGTACCATAGTTTAAGCAGACTGTTTAAATAACGAGATCCGTAGTAATTAATTGTTAGAAGCAATGCACTAAGCAACTTTTTTCTAACGAGAAAATACATTACAAGAATAATGAGTAATGGGAAAAATATCCTTTTGGAACCGATAAAAGACACCCAAGTAAAATAGGTCGTCAAATAATCGTTTCGAAAGCTTTGAATAAAATGTGCGACTATATTGTCAAAATTCTCAATACAAGCGGTATGATACGAAAGTGATAATACGACAAAACAAATGAGTAACGTAAAACTTAGCAAGTATAAATGTCGATATCGTTTCACATACATAACCTCACTATGCAAAAAAATGGAGCGGTTGTTTTAGTTTTCCTCTCCATTTCTTTTTTATGCATAGTTTATTAAAAAATATAATTATTAATTTTTTGCTTCATCTCAGGGATATCTTCTCTTGTTACGGTAAAACGAATCACCTTCTCATCAAGATCAAGCGCCTCAGCGAATAATCCAGCTAAAACACGAGATTTTCTATCTACTTCCATAATAATTTCTAGTCGATCGTATGCACGTGGCAAGATTAATAATTCTAATTCATCTAATTTCCCATAATACTCTCCAGAAACTGGAATAAACTCAAATTCTTGTGCGAATGGAACTTGCTTACGTAATCGATGCGGTAATTCTTCACATTCTATATGACGTGCTTTAAACCCTAATTCATTTACACTATCTAAAACACTACTTAATAATGCATTGGGTAACACTTGAACGTAGTCGCGGTCACTTGGGTCTATACTATGTTTAATATCAAGACCTGTATGAATCCAAACCGTTTTCATATCAAGTGTAAGTGGTGCTTCAATTGGCATTGGAAAAGAAAATGGAATTTCAACTTTTTCATTCGGTTCTATAGAAAATGGTTCTGTTAAGCGTACTCGCTCTAAATCATACGTTGCTGTTACTTTTTTATCATCCACTTCTCGTACATACGACGTCGATAATGTTAAGTAAATGCTTTCAATTTGCTGGCTAACTGAACCTCCAGTTATATGAACCTTTCCAACTATTTCTTCCCCAACAATATACTCATCTTTTTCAAGAACAGTATCTACCTTTGCACTCCCAATACCAACGCTTGCTAAAAACTTTTGAAACATGGAGTCTCCATCCTTTCTAAAGCAGAAGCTACATCTTGTTTTAAATCTTGTACATTCTCATAGTACGGCGTTTTTATTTGTAACATTCGCATAAGCATTTCGCGATTATAATTTTCCAAAGTTAATTCTTCGTACCATGGTTTTTCCTGTTTTTCATTAGATTCATATCCTGCATATAATAAAAATAACGAGAAATGACCGAGTGCATAAAAGTCGCTACGAAAGTGGACTTCTCGCATCAAAGCTTGTTCACCTTCGTAAGTTGTAGCTCTCTCATCACCCTCACCTTTCCATTTAGCCAATCCAAAATCAATAATACTAATTTGATTTTCTTTCATTAATATGTTTGGAATGCGTAAATCTCGGTGAATAATGCCTTCACTATGAAACACCGATACAATTTCTAATATTTCATATAAAATCTCAAAAACTTCACGTTCTGTATATACATACCCATCTATGAAAATATAATCTTCAAAATTTTTACCAGGCATGTACTCCATCACAAAGAAGCTCTTTTTCTCCCATATGAAATGATCATACAGACTAGGAATTGCATGATGATTTAATGTTTGTAAAATCATTTTCTCTTGTTCAAATGATTTTCTACCAGACTCATATCTTTGTTTACTTTGTCTTAATTGTTTTAAGACTTTATATCTATTTACTTGTAAATCATTAACGACATATGTGACCCCATAACTGCCCATTCCAATTACTGATTCAATTTTATAACGTTCTGCAACAATTGTATTTTTCCGCAGTGGTCTATCAAATAATGCTAGTACACGACGCCATTTCATCAGCTACTTGAAAAGAAGCTACGGCTTTTACGTTTTCTTTTATAATGTTGATGTCCATAACCAGATGAACGTCGTTTATAATCGCTACTTGAATACGAGCGCCCTCTACGACGGTAATCACTACTTGAATACGAACGATATTTTTTCTTTCCTAATAAAGAATCAATAATTTTTTTGAACATCCCTTCACCTCTTGAGTAAAATTTCATTTTAATTATACCAATAATTATTGACTATATTTGTGACAGGTTTGTAAAGAGTAAAAAAACGACGAGTTATGCCCGTCGTTACTTTCATTCATCCTCTTCATCAAAAACTTCATCAATCATGCATTTCTCTAATAAATACTCAAATGTAATATCTGCGAGATCTTCAATTTCTTCTCGTTTCGGGACGTACCCTCTTTCAATTAGTTGCTCATAAAAAAACTCCGCAATCTCTTCCGTATCAATCACGACTTCAATTTCCTTCATGAGCATCACTCCTTTATTTCTGTTTTATGAAAAAATCTCAAAATTATGTATATGAGATTAGAAAAATAGATTTTATTTTTTTATAGGTCATAAGCTTTGGACGAGATGCATACGATTGTAGTACAAGCTATTCAAAGGGGGAAATAATAATGGAAAATCAATATGAAGTAGGACAAACAAAAGAAGAGTTCATGCATGAAGATCAATGGGCAGACTCTCTTATAAAGTGGCTTTTTATTTTTTTAATAATTGTAGGCATACCTTATACTGCATATGTTGTTGTTCAATTTATTCTCTCTTTCTAGTTAACTATTTTTTCTCTGTCAATTTAACTAAATAATTATGAACAACATCCATTACAATTTTATATTCTTCATCTTTAAATGTATCGAACAATAATTGATAATCGTTATAAATATCAAGTAATCCATCAATGATTTCTTGACGATTCGTCTTAACACTCACTTTTTTCGAGTTGTTAATTGACTTTAACTTACCTAAATCTAATTTATTCATACCTGCTTTATCTTGTTTCAGTTTCTTCAAAATTGCATTTGCCGTTTGAGCATTGGCAAGTAACGTTAAATCTGACTCATCCGCTTCTAACCATTCACCATCCGTAATCCGTGACAATTCATAAATTGTATCTTCCCATGCGTCATTCTTATATCTCCATACTTCTGTACGAAAACCAACAATACGGAAAACATCTTTATCATATCCAGTTACTTGCACAAGATCACCAAACGTGAAATTATAATTTAATTCAATCCACTCCGTATCGCCCTTCTTCATATCTTGCTCTGTAACGTGCTGCAGCGTTTGCTCTACGTAAAATCCATCGTGATTATTGACTTCGTATACATAAACTCCATCTAAAACCTTCATATTTGTGATTTTCCCAACGGTTCCATATAGCGTAATCACGACTATGTCCCCTACGTTATATTTAGGTTGTTTTTTTCTTGCCATCTCTATCTCTCCTTTTTTTGACGTCGTGATTTTGATAACAGTATATGCAACCTACATAAAAACGCTTATCACAGAAGCTTATATTCATAAATTTTTTCAATAAAAATTATAATCTTATAAAATTTACGTTACACTCAAAAGAAAAGCTAGTAACTAGACTAGCTTCAAATCAATAAAAAAACATACAGAATACTTCACTTTAAATAAAGTAATGTATTCTGTATGTTTTCAAATAGTTTTTATCTATCTTGTATGTATAAATCCCAGGCTTCATCAAATATAGACATACTTTCTAGCATTCCGCTCAACTCTAAGTATGAACTAATTTCATCATAGTCTTCAGATTGCTTCGGAAAACTTAAATCATCATACATCGCCTCTGCTAAATCTGAAATTTCATTTCTAAATAAAGCTGCACGATGCTTCATCATATAATGGTAAAATGTCTTTTTCAAAAATATTCCCTACCTTTCTAACTTGGGTACATTATACAAGGCAAAAAAGAAAAAAACCAGCATAAAAGCTGGTTAAAAGTCGAAGTAATTTCTTTTTAATAGACGTGGTCTTCCCATTAATTCTTCATATGTTAGTTGTTTTGGTAAATCTTTCGTATAAATTAAAAATAACTGATCTTCAATTTCTTTTACTGTATGGTCTGATTGATAGTCCATCCCGCACGAGGAACAAGAAATACATGGTGTCTTTTGGATTTCAATGGCTTTCGTACCATCTGGTAATTCCCAATATACAGTATTCAAGCTTTCTTTCGCTTCTGTACTGTCACACCACATACAATTCATACTGCATCACCCTCAGTTTTTTTGTCGTTTTCTTCTAATTTAGCCATTTGTGCTTGATATTTTTTATCTTTTAATTGATCACGCTTATCACGTTTATCTTTTAAAGATGCATGAGTATCATTATCTTCGTAGTCTTTACGACGGTTCATACGCTGTAAGTCGTCTGGAACGAGGTTAAATTTCTTATCGCTCATAAGACCTGCGATACCAACATCTGAACGTTTTTCTTCGTAGTTCGGATAAATCTCTTTAAAGTATCCTTCCGCTCTTCCTGGAATATAGCTCTCTGGCTCTGGATACGTCGTAATAACACCTTCAAAGTTACGAAGTACAACTTTATCTGCACTTTGTGAGATTAAATAGTTTGGTTGAAGTGCAATTTTACCGCCTCCACCTGGCGCATCAACAACGAATGTCGGAACAGCATAACCAGATGTGTGTCCACGTAAACCTTCAATAATTTCAAGACCTTTAGATACTGGTGCACGGAAGTGACCGATACCTTCAGATAAATCACATTGATAAATGTAATATGGACGTACACGGATTTTTACTAAGTCATGCATAAGTTTTTTCATAATTGGAACGCTGTCGTTAATACCAGCTAAAATTACTGCTTGGTTTCCGACTGGAACACCAGCATTCGCTAACATTTCACATGCCTTTTTCGATTCTTCAGTAATTTCAATAGATGTATTGAAATGTGTATTTAACCATACTGGATGGTATTTTTTAATAATGTTACATAAATTTTCTGTAATACGTTGTGGGAATACTACTGGTGCTCTCGTTCCGATACGAATAATCTCAACATGCGGAATCTCTCGTAAATTTTTTAATACATATTCTAAAATTTTATCGTTAATTAGAAGTCCATCACCACCGGAGATTAATACATCTCGTACTTGTGGTGTTTCACTAATATAAGCAATCGCATCATCTAATTGTTTCTTCGGTACACCCATTCCAATTTGTCCACTAAAACGACGGCGTGTACAGTAACGACAATACATAGAACATTGATTTGTTACTAAGAATAGTACACGGTCCGGATAACGATGTGTTAGCCCTGGAACTGGTGAATCTTCATCTTCGTGAAGCGGATCTTCTAAATCATATTTTGTTTTATATAACTCTTCCGAAATCGGTACTGATTGCATCCGAATCGGACAGCGTGGATCATCAGGATTCATTAGCCAAGCATAGTACGGTGTAATGTTTAACGGGATCGTTTTCGTTGAAATTTTAACGCCCTCTTCTTCTTCAGGTGTTAAGTTAATTACTTTTCTTAAGTCATCTAACGTTTTGATCGTATTCGTTAATTGCCAAACCCAATCATTCCATTGCTCTTCAGTAACATCTTTCCATAATTCGATATCCTTCCAGTGACGATTTGGTTTGTATACATCATGTAACATTGCTATTCCCCCTTTTTATACGCTCATCCTTTATATAAGCAATAGTTATGCCAACTTTACATTGTTGATAAGTAAATGTGCGGAGAACCCTATTACATAAGCGAAAAAATATTTTTAAGCGTTGTATGAAATCAATACTTAACATTATATTCATTACTTTTTATATATGTAAACGCTCTTTTATTCGTGCAAACACACAAAAACCGCCGATTATTCGGCGGTTTTGTCGTACTTGCTCAGTTTATATTGAAGCGTTTGACGAGGGATACCTAACATTTTTGCGGCTTGTAATATATTCCCTTCCGTTTCAATCAACGCTTGATCTATTAATTCTTTTTCTGTTTGATGAAGTGCTTCTCTAAGTGGCAATATGCTCTTCTTCTTCGGAAGATTCTCTTTCCGAAATGTACGCGGTAAACAATTAGCTGTTAATGTATTACCTTCTGCAATTATGACAGCATGTTCAATCGTATGTTTTAACTCCCGGACATTTCCAGGCCACTGATAAGCTTGCAGTCTATCTTTCGCTTCCTCATCAATTTGAAGTACACCTTTTTTATAACTTTTATTATATTCTTTCAAAAAATAAGATGCTAATAATAGTACATCCTCAGTTCTTTCACGAAGCGGTGGGATATATAATGAAAATACGTTTAAGCGATAATATAAATCAGTGCGAATTTTATTCTCTCGTAAACATATTTCTGGAGGCTGGTTCATTGCGGTAATAACGCGAACATCTACTTTTCTCGTCTTATTATCACCAATTCTTCTAATGACTCCATCTTCTAACACTCGTAACATTTTTGCCTGCAAATCAAGAGGCATTGAATTCAGTTCATCTAAAAATAATGTACCACCATCAACAAGTTCAAATAGCCCAGCTCTTTCAATCGCTCCTGTATAGCTTCCTTTTGTCGTTCCAAACAATAAACTTTCTAATAACGACTCTGGTAAAGCTGCACAGTTTTGTGCAATAAATGGCTTGTTTTTTCTTTTAGAAGCTTCATGAATTGCTTGTACGAACAGTTCTTTTCCTGTTCCTGTTTCACCATATATTAAAACATTTGCGTCTGTTGGTGCTACTTTTTGTGCTAGCTCTTTCGTCTGTTTAAACCGCGTATCATTTGTCACTATCGTCTCAAATGCAGCATGCTTTTTAATCAATTTTTTTCTAGATGACCGTTTTATTTTCGACTGTAAATCAACAATTGTGTCAGTAAGTTTTTGAATTGTAGAGTAATCCTTTGCAATTTCAACAGCCCCGGCAATATTCCCATCTATAAAAATAGGTAACGTCGTATTTACTGTACAAACATCTTCACCATTTAAATTTTGATAATGCTGTACTTGATGTACGATAGGTTTTTTTGTATCTAATACTTTCATCAATGTACTCGTTTCCCTTGATAAAGACGGGAACACTTCTAACAAATGCTTCCCTAACACTTTTTCAATCTTGGATCCATCGTGTTTTGCAGCTACAGAGTTATAAAATATTGTAATTCCATTTTCATCTACAGCGTGTATAGCCTCATCAATGCTGCCCAAAATCGCTTCAATGACTTCTTGTGTCGAAACTGCTAGCAATGTCATCCCCCCTTTTGCCGAAAATCCAGCAATTACATGCCGAATTTTCGGCATACCTATGTGCGATTGTAAGCATGACGATTCCGTTCTATAATTTTGATCAATTTTATATTTTAATTAGTACGGCTTTTTCGAACACCCAGCTCCACCTAACTATTTTGCTTTACAGCCGAATTTTGAGGCGGAATTTTTACTGCTTTCGAATAGCTAGATAAATCTTTCACCCATATATTCATATCTTCCAACTTATCGAAAATGTAGCAATTATTCGCCAGTCTTCCTGTATACGTATAGCCTAATTGATGAAATGCAGCATTCATTCCGAAAGAAAGCGATCGAGCAATTGTATAGGAACAGAAAATAGATTTTTCTCGGAGCTCTTCCTCTAATTTAATTAGTAAACTTTTCATAAATCCATGTTTACGATATTCAGGTAAAGTAGCACAATTTGTTAATTCTGCATTCCCTTCTTTTATATTCATTTCTGCAGATGCTGTACTAATAATTTCCCCCTCAAATTCATACACGTAGTAAATTGTATCGTCTTCTTTCATCGTCTGTAATACATAACTCGCTTCATTTAAAGGTGTCGGATACACTTCAAATACTTTTCCGAATACAGTTGCTAATTCTTCTGCATCTTCTTCAGTCGCTTTTCTCAGCAGAAATTTCTCTGGAACTACTTTTTCTTTTATTTCTTTTCCTTTTACACCGCTTAATATAGTATCTTCCTCAGTCCAATGCATACTATTTCGTCTTTCATCATTATTATATTTCACAAAAAAGTATGCATCGTGTCCTTGAAAATAATGAGGTATCGTTGCTTCCAACAAAAAACCGAAAGAGAGCCATGTTGAAACATGCTCTCCCTTTCCTTTAATAATACATTTAGTGAAAGAATGTTTCTCTGCTAGTTCGTCAATTGTCTGTATAATACTTTCAACATTTCCTGTATAGTGGTCTACTCGGATACGTTTATTAAAATAATCTAAAACGCCTTCTACTGTATAACAATTCGTCTGTTCTCTAAAAGATTCATAGTATTTCATTTTTTCACCTCACACCAATCTAGTAATGTACATGCAATAATTTTTGCGGCAGCTATCATTTTATCAACTTCTATATACTCGTTTGGATAGTGTGCTACTTTTGTCTCTCCTGGACCAAATACTATAGTTGGTACACCTGAGATTTGTGTAAATAAACCTCCATCAGTCCCCCAAGGAGATGCTTCAATAATTGGTTCGTTCCCTTCGATTTCAACAAAGTTATGATGAAGTGCGGTAATAAGTTCATGATTTTCTTCTAATTCACCAGGAACCCATCTCGCTCCAAACCATTCTACTTCTACTGGATTTTCAACAAACCAATTGTCCACATCATTTAATTCAGCAATCCAATTCTCAAATTCTTCTTTTGCCGCCTCTATAGTCTCATTCGGCGCAACACCGCATCTTCCTTCTAAAATTAATTCATCGGGAACAGAACTTGGCCAACTCCCTCCTTCAATTTTCCCAATGTTAATTGGAATTGGAATCGGAATTCCTTTAAATAACGGATCTGTGATTCGACTATTTCTTTTCTCCTCTAGCTTTCTTACATGTTCTATAACAAACATACTTTTTTCAATTGCACTAACCCCTTCATAACGCGTTCCACCGTGTGCTGCTTTCCCTTTTACACGTAGACGAAACCACATGGAACCTTGTTGTTTCGGGAAAAACTTCATATTAGTAGGTTCTGGAATAATGACACCATCTGCCTTATATCCTCGTAATATAGTTGCTAATGTCCCTGCTCCGCCACTTTCCTCTTCTATTACACTTTGAAAATAGATGTCTCCTTTTAATTCAATGCTAGATTCAATAATCGCTTCCATCGCAAGCATGAGTGCGACATTTCCGCCTTTCATATCCGTCGTTCCACGGCCATATATACGATTTCCTATTCTCTCACCACTATAAGGATGATGTTCCCACTGATTCACATCCCCTTCCGGAACTACATCAATATGCCCATTTAATATCATAGATTTCCCGTCGCCACTTCCTTTTAAAGTTGCTACAATATTTGGGCTATCTGAAAAACTTGTACGGGGTGATACAAAATAAGGATGACCTTTCATTTTAGAAAAAGAAGGCTCCCAAATATCGAGGTCTAAACCTAATTCACGTAATTTTTCAATCACAATCGCCTGCGCACCGCTTTCATCACCAGATACGCTCTTTTCTTGAATTAATCGCTTTAAAAATTTTACACTTTCTTCTTCATGACTCTCAATATAATCACAAACTTGCTTTTTTAATTGCTCCACATATTACATCTCCCTTCATTCAATTACTAGTAAGTTAGAACTAATTTGAAAATCAGCTTCTGTATGTCGTTTTACATCTTCTACTGTGTATGGACTCATTAATTCTTGTAATATAAGTCCACTCGGAGTTACCTCCATGACCGCCATATCAGTAATAATTAAATCTACACATTTCTTTGAAGTTAATGGCAATGTACACTCTGAAACAATTTTTGCATTTCCATACTTATCAACATGATTCATCACAACAACGACCCGCTTCGCTTTTTGTGCTAAATCCATTGCTCCACCAATGCCTGGAACACGTTTTCCAGGTACAATCCAGTTTGCTAAATCACCATTTTCACTTACCTGTAATGAACCAAGAATCGTTATATCTAGCAAACCTTTTCGAATCATACCAAACGCTGTACAGCTATCGAAATAACTCGCTCCTGTTATAAGAGAAGTTGGTAAACCTGCTGCGTTACACAAATTTTCATCTTCATTCCCTTTACTTGGTGTTGGTCCCATTCCGACGATTCCATTTTCCGCATGAAACATAACATTTATATCGTCAGGCAAATGATTTGGTACAAGCGATGGTATGCCAATACCTAAATTTACAATCATGCCATTTTGTATTTCTTTCGCCGCTCGCCTAGCAATCTTATCTCTCACTTCTACGCCCATACCCATTTCCAGTTCACTCCTTCCGACGGTACAATATAATTTACGAAAACACCTGGAACGACGATTTCCTCTGGATCTAAACTTCCTAGCGGGACTATTTCTTCTGCTTCTACAATTGTTATATCCCCAGCCATTGCTACGTGAGGATTCATATTTCGTGCACTTTTGTCAAAAACAAGGTTACCAAACGGATCTGACTTTTTCGCATATACAATTGAAACTTCAGCAGTTAATGCTGTTTCAACTAAATATGTCTTACCATTCATTTCAACCGTTCGTTTTCCCTCTTCCACAATCGTATCAACACCTACATCAACTAAAACACCACCAAGACCAACACCACCAGCACGAATGCGCTCTGCTAATGTTCCCTGCGGAGAAAACTCAATTTGTAATCTTCCCTCGTTTAGTTGCCTTCCTGCATTTGGGTTGGAGCCAATGTGAGAAGTAATTAGTGATTTAACTCTTTCATTTGTAACAAGACGACCGATACCTACATCAGGAAATCCAGTGTCATTTCCAACCAAATTTAAATTTGTAACGCCTTTTTCTAAAATTGCCTGTATTAAAGATGGAGGGGATCCAATCCCTCCAAATCCCCCAAACATTAATGTCATATCATCATGGAACAAAGAAATTACTTCCTCAATTTCTTTTAATTTACCGAATGTATTTGTAATAGTTGTCATGCGATACTATGCCCTCCTTTTTGCATCATCTCTTCCACACTTTTAGAGAAAATTGAAAGTAATTCATCTAACTCGGAATATGTAGTTGTCATTGGCGGTGCTACTAGCAGTGCACTATCTTCTTTTCCTGCTTGCCCTGAAACTGCTTGGTATAAAAGCAGGCCATTTTTAGCTGCAACCGAAATAAGCTCCGACGCTTTTGTAAACGGTTGCAATTCTACTCCAATTAGCAACCCTTTTCCGCGCACATCAGCAATGATTGTCGATTGTTGTTGAACTTTCTGTAAGCCTTTTATTAAATATTCTCCCTTTTCTGCTGTTTTTTCAGGGAGATTATGTTTCTCCATATATTCAATAACAGCTAAAGCCGTTGCTGCAGACAATGGATTTGCACTTAACGTATGACCGCTCATTACTGAACGTGATCCACGTAATATTGGTTCCATAACACGATCACTTACAACTGTCGCTGCCATCGGTGTATATCCCGCTCCTAGCCCTTTACCAAGTGTCATAATATCAGGTTCTACACCCCAATGCTCCATCGCAAACCATGCTCCCGTACGACCAAGCCCAGTCATTACTTCATCCGCAATAAATAAAATATCGTAATGGTTGCAAATATCTTTAATGACTTTATAATAGTCTTTTGGCGGAACAACCGCGCCTCCAGCTGCTCCGATAATCGGCTCAGCAATAAAAGCAGCAATATGCTCTGCACCAATTCTTTCAATTGATCTTTCTAATTCAGTCGCACATGCCAGCTGACAAGTTGGATATACCTTTTGAACAGGACACCTGAAACAATATGGAGCTGGTATAGTCGGATAATCTTCCAAAATAGATACGAAACGTTGTCTACGTAGTGGGTGACCAGACATCGATAACGCACCCATCGTAATACCGTGATAACTCATCCATCTCGATAAAATTTTATGCTTACCTTGAATACCTCGCTCTTGAAAATGCTGAATTGCAATTTTCATAGCTGTTTCATTTGCTTCCGTACCACTATTTACAAAGAAACTCCAGTTCAAATCTCCTACACTTAAATCACTTAACTTCTTCGCTAATTTTTCAGCTGGTTCACTCGTAAACTGTGATCTATAAACAAAAGCAATCTCCTCAGCTTGCTTTTTAATAACGTCTGCAATCTCCTTTACGCCATGCCCAATACCTGCCGTAATTGCTCCTGACGAACCATCAAAATATTTATTACCATTTTGATCATACAAATAAACACCTTTTCCATGTGAAATCATTGGATACGGCTGACCAACAAGTGGTTTAATTAAGTAATCGCGCATAGCGCTCCCCCATTTCTCCAATTTGTATATATATATGAAGAAAATTGACGTTTCTTTCATAAAAAAGAATCCTCTGCAAAAGCAGTGAATTTATCAAAAAACTATTATAAAATATACAAATGAGTGCTTAAAAATACCTATAAAACAGAAAATTCAGAACTTAAAAATGAAGACCAACCCTTTTCTATACGCCCAAGTAACCCTCCCTTTTATATGAAATGACTACATCACCAAATGTTTTTATAGCATAATGCCAGCTGCCCTCAAATGCCGACATTCTGTACACTTCGACGGAACTCCCGTTAAACTCCTTCCTATTATCCTACTTTAAATTGCATATTTTAAAACAAATTTCGACAACGCTACACCTTTCTAATCAGTTCAGATTCATATTTAATATGTAAATTTTTCATTTTTAAACTATAAAAAAAGAACCGATTAACCACATTAATCAGTTCGTCATGACGCTCTCTTATGGGTTAATACTGTCAATTGCTAAAATAAATAGAAAAATCAAGTTTACAAATTCATCCTACAGCCTATAACACAAAACCTTTTCATAACTTCATTCACAATTACTATCAGGATATCCCTATCCCGAAGTGGCACCCCTTTCCTCAGATTCAAACTACCTTTCCTTTATAATTTATGTAGGACAATTATCACTTTGTATGTGTATTTGCCTATAATTAAAAAAAACCCTAGTTTTCTAGCGATTGCTGGACATGTATTCAATATGTTATTGAAATGCACTTTCAATTTGGCATTTATTTTACTTTCGTGCAATCATATGTACTGCTTTACTCTGCAAAATACTCGTAAGCACAAGCACCTCTTTATGACAACATATTTGTTGTAAATTTTTAATTTTCCCCTTTATAAAATCATTTTTTCGCATAACCGCTTTCTTGCTTCGCATATAATTTTAATGATGACAAAGGAGGAATGTTCATGTCTCAATCTGAAATTGAAAAATATGGACAAGAAGTTACGCAATACGAACAGCTCGCACGTTACTATCAGTTTCGTAATCCTAAAAAATATATAGAATTATATATGAAATATTGCGATGCACTTTCAAAACTTGTACAGGCGCATGAAACAAGGGATTCACAAGAAGCTACTTTACCGTCACATATAAGAATTTTTCATGCCGATCCAAATATACCGGCGGTTGACATTTTAGTAAACGGACAAAAAGTTATTAAAAATATTTCATTTAAGCAATTCAGCCCTTATTTATCATTAGTACAAGGTAAATACCGTATAGATATTGTCCCTGTCGGAAATGAAACTCCAATCTTTTCAGCATTGGTACCAATAATGGGAAATCATACTTATACTCTTGCTGCAATAAATAGTGATAATCACCTACAATTACAACCTATACTTGATAATACACATTTACCAGCTGGTCAAGCCAAAATACGCTTTGCACATTTCTCTCCAGATACCCCTGTTGTAAATGTCGATTTAAAAGATGGAGATCATTTATTTGAAAATGTACTCTTTAAACAGATAACAGATTTTTTGCAAGTTAGCCCCGGTACAGCGGATATTGAAATTTCACTCGCAAATAATAAAAACGTTTTATTGACTATACCGAAATTCAATGTTGAACCAAATGTTATTTATACAATTTCAATAGTAGGTTATTCAACTAAAGATCCTAAATTAGAAGCCGTTATACTCACAAATTAAAACAGTCTACACCATTCATTTGGTGTAGACTGTTTATTTTTGAAATGCAATTTGAAATTCTGTCCAATCGTTATCTGATCGACACATAATGGACCCATTATGTTTTTCCACAATTTGTTTACATACAAATAAGCCAATACCAGTTCCTAACTTTTTAGTAGTTACAAACGGTTCAAAAATCGTTTCTACATTTTCAGCTGGAATCATTGGTCCATTATTTTTTATCACAATTCGAATAGCTTGATCTTCTTCAAATACATCAATGATAATTTTTCGTTCTTCTTTCATTGATTCAAGAGCATCAATTGAATTCATTAATATGTTTAAAAATACTTGTCTCACTTCACTTCGATAACCAACAAGCGGAATTGGATACGGTAAATTCTTTTCAATTGAAACATTCGCATTGACCAAACTCGGATATAAGAATTGTATAATGTCTTGAAACAAGTCATTAAGCCAAAACCGTTCCGATTCATTCCACATTTCTTTTTTCGATACGAGTAAAAATTGCGAAATACGAAAATTTAATTGATCTAATTCATGCGAAATAATATCTAAATACGATAAACTCGGATGATCTGCCTTTAATAGTTTGACAAATCCCATAATGGAAGTAAGCGGATTACGAAATTCATGTACAAAACTAGCTGACATTTGCCCTAAAATCGTCAGCCTTTCTTTATGTGTTTCATTAATATATTGCTGTTTTTCCTCTAAATTCTTCGATATAATTTCCGAGTATTTTAAAACGGTATAATAAATTAATTTGTCAAAACAAGTATGTATTTTTGCCATAATTGGTTTCAATTCACGAGCGCTAACATCTAATTCACACATCGCTTCGAAAAGTTCATTTCTTCCCACGTTTGCGTTATAAACAAAATCTCCAATATTCGCATCTGCTCCAGCACGTTCAATAGCAATTTTCTCGCATAACGGTTGAAGATAATTTATATCTTTATCTTCCATAGTAAGTTCGATAATCAACTCTAGTAAATCCTCTCCATTTTGAACTACTTCTAGTTTAAATGGATCTTTTTCGGAAATTATCATTTTGTTTTTCCAGTTCTCTACGAATTGGTGCCTATTGTTTTTCAAGTGTGAACAAAATATTTCTTTAATATCCTTATCGATTGGAAAAACCTCCATTCCCTCCATTTCCATACGACGAATACCCTTTATATTTTGAATATTAACACAAAAAAGATGATTCGTTAATAGATTTTTGTCACATTTTGTTAATTTCTGTTGATAAAATTATTTTTTTCTTTCTTATTTAACTAATTGTATGCAAATACCCTTTTTCCTTCACACATTTTCATTATTTCCGTAGTCAACACGACTTTTTTTTGCATCATTTTTAATTCTTGCGTACAATAGAAAATGAAAGGTGTGAAAAATATGGTAAATAAAAATGTGGAAGATTATCTCCAAGAAGGCATTTACGGCCAAAAGCAAAACAAACCAGAAGAACGTAATATGTATTTAACTACATTACGTGAGCGTGTAGAAATCGCTTTAACGATCGGTCAAGTAATGCAAAGTAATGTATACTCTGAAGTGGCGGGTAGCATGCGCTCTTCTCAATCATTACAACTCCTCCTAAATGGTGGCATTGCTTACCCACATTTATCAAAATACATTAAATTAGCAAACGAAAAAAATGTTCCTTTTACAATTGTTCAAAATAAAGATACAAAAACACCAATCGGTTTAGTATTAACTCATGCTACTGCTGTAGATAAAGAACAAATTTATGTAGAAGATACTATTTTCAAACAAGAAATGAAGTAAAAGTTACACTTAATTAAATAGTTACTAGAAGCGTAAAAAACGAGTATGGAATCGTAAACATTTCCTACTCGTTTTTTTAGCGCAAAGTTTAAGTTTTTCTAATTTATTTTTTAATACATACTAATTTCATTTCTGTCATTTCTTCTATTGCATATTTAATTCCTTCGCGCCCCGTGCCACTTTCTTTCACACCACCATAAGGCATATGATCTACTCTGAACGTTGGAATATCATTAATCATGACACCACCAACCTCTAACTCATCGATTGCACGCATTGCTTTAAATAAATTATTTGTAAATACTCCTGCCTGTAAGCCGTAACGCGAATTATTTACTTGCTCAATCGCTTCATCAAATTCTTTAAATGTATTTACTGTCATGAGTGGACCGAATACTTCTTGGCACTGCACAGATACATGATTTGGAACATTTGTTAATACAGTCGGTTCAAAAATTCTTGCATCCCGCTTCTTACCACCGTGTAAAATAGTTGCTCCTTCCTTGATTGCTTCTTGAACCCACATATCAATTCGCTCTACATCTTTTTTTGAAATTAAAGCTGATACATCCGTTTCTTCAAGCAGTGGATCACCAACAACTACTGATTCCATCGCTTTCTTTAGCTTCGAAAGAAATTCATGCATTTTCGTTTCATGTACAAAAACACGTTGTACGGAAATACAAACTTGCCCATTATTAACAAATGCTCCCCATTTTACACGTTCAATGATTTCATCTGTTAACTCTACATCTTCATCAATTATAACAGCAGCATTTGATCCTAGTTCTAACGTAACTCGTTTTAACCCAGCCTTTTGTTTTATTCCGATTCCAACTTTTGGACTTCCGGTAAAAGTAATAGAAGCAACATAATCATTTTTAACGATTGCCTCACCCACCGTGGAGCCAGGACCAGAAATGATATTTAAAGCTCCATTTGGCAATCCTGCCTCTTCAAATAACTCAACTAATGCATAAGATGATAATGGCGTTTGATCAGCTGGCTTTAACACAACTGTATTTCCGGCAGCAATTGCAGGTCCAACTTTATGCGCAACTAAATTTAATGGGAAATTAAATGGTGTAATAGCCCCTATTACACCAATCGGCTTTCGGATTGTATATGCAATACGCCCATCCGCACCAGGTGCGGCGTCTAATGGCAATGTCTCACCATATATACGCTTCGCTTCTTCAGCTGCAAATTTGTATGTTTGAACAGTACGATCCACTTCTCCCCTAGCAGCACGTATTGGTTTTGCAGCTTCTTTTGCAATAATCTCTGCAAATTCTTCTCTTCTTTCATCCATTTTTTGTGCAACCTTCTCTAAAATAATCGCACGATCATATGCGGATAATTTATTCATTTTTGTCATTGCATTTTTTGCAGCAATAACAGCCTCTTTTACATCTTCTTCCGTTCCTTGTGCAATTTCTGCTAATATTTCTTCAGAATATGGTGCGTATAATGGTTTATACGTGTTTACAGATTTCCAATCTCCATTTATATATAAATGCTTTTTCATACTTCTTCTCCTTCCAAATATATGTATACAACAATAATTCACCTAGTGAAAGGTCTGGCTTATGTCATTGTATCATAGCCCCTATCCCTCAAAAAACATTATGCTCAAAAAAACTCTGCTATTTAGCAGAGTTTACGAGCTAATTTGCTCTTGTAATGAAATTTGTTTTTCATCTTCTAAAATAACAATCGATTCTACTATCTTTGTAACTTCCAATCTTTTTATATAGTGTCCATCTAATTCTTTCACACAAAACTTATAATTTTCAATTTCAATGGAATCCTCTTCAGCAATCTCTATATTCTTCGTTAAAATCCAACCACCAATTGTATCAACACCATCATCATCAATCCCTAAACCAAATAACGTATTCACTTCACTAACAAGTACTTTTCCCTCTAGTATCGTCTTCGTTTCACTAACTTGTTGAATTTCTGGCTGCTCATCCGTATCAAACTCATCCTGAATATCTCCAACAATTTCTTCCAGAATATCTTCAACAGTAACAAGTCCAGATGTCCCACCATATTCATCTATCAATATAGCAATATGTGTTCTTTCTTTTTGCATTTTTAAAAACAAATCATGAATTGGGATAGAATCGATAACTAAAATAATTGGTCTCATATATTGCTCTACTGTCTTTTTATTAACAGCTTTATGTTGTACAAACTCAGTAAAAATATCTTTAAAATTCACAAAACCTATTACGTGGTCTTTATCGCCATCAACAACTGGATACCTTGTATATTTTTCACGAGACATTTTTTGCAAAGCTTCTTCAGCAGGCATTTCTTTACTTATAATATTCATTTCGGTTCGAGGTACCATTATTTCTTTTGCAATCCGATCATCAAATTCAAAAATTTTATTTACATATTTATATTCAGATTGATTAATTTCACCATTTTTATAACTCTCTGAAACTAACAACCGTAATTCTTCTTCTGAATGAACCTCATCATGCCCCTTCGGCGGTTTCAACCCTAGCAGCTTCGTAATGATTCGAGCTGAACCATTTAATATCCAAATAAATGGGAATGCAATACGATAAAAGAAAATTAACGGCTTAGAAACAAGCAAACTTACTTGTTCAGATTTTTGAATTGCAAATGTTTTTGGGGCCAATTCCCCTATTACAACATGTAAAAAAGTAATTAAAAAAAATACTAAAATTACAGCAAAAATGTCTGCTAGTTGAGTAGAGATATTCCAATTTGCAAAAAGCGTATCAAACATTTGCTTTAACGCAGGTTTACCAAACCACCCAATTCCTAAAGCTGTAACAGTAATTCCTAGCTGACAAGCAGATAAATATTCGTCTAAGTTTGTAATGACTGTTTTGACCGATGTTGCACGATTATTTCCTTCTGCAATTAAATAGTCAATTCGTGAACTTCTCACTTTAACAATTGCAAATTCTGCTGCAACGAAAAATGCCGTTAAGGCAATTAAAACAATCACTATACTTATACTATATATGTCCAAATACTTTTCCTTACTTACATTGTAAGCAAGGAAGCCACCTCCTACTTAATTATATTCAAGTGAAGTAAGCATTCTAATACTCTAACAAAATTCTACATTAGCAACCACCTTTTTATATATTATATGCATACATAAAAAAGATATTTATCATTATGATAATCTAATTCATTTACACTAGTCAAATTATTCTAAATGTTACGATAAAACATTTTTATTTAAACGAACTATTCTTCTCAACTCAATTTCGTGAAAAAACACTTTCTTTGCCGATTCCACACTTCTTTTGTCGCACTAGAAGGGAACTTACTTCATAGCTCGAAATCATTCAACAGGATATATATAGGAGGGATTATTTTGGAATATAAAACACCATTTATCGCAAAAAAATTAGGTGTTAGCCCAAAGGCTGTTGTCCGGATCGCGCAACAATTAAATCTTACGATAGAAAAAAACAAATATGGCCACTTTATTTTCACACAAGATGATGTCGATCAAATGTTAGAACACCATCTATTTCAAATAGAGCAGTCTCAAAATCCTCAACCTACTCAAAAGGCTTCCTCAAATGAGGTTGAAGAATTAAAAACTCAAGTCAATACAATTGTTCAAAACATATCATCGAATGATTTTGAGCAATTAGCTAATCAATTAAACACTATTACAAGAAGGCTCGATCGAATGGAAGAACAAATGCAAGATAAGGCAAATGATGTCGTCACGTACCAACTTTTACAACACCGTCGTGAAATGGAGGAAATGTTAGAGCGAATTCAAAAGTTAGAAGCTGCGCTAACGAAAGAAGAACCCATTTATATTACTCCTGATTCAAAACCAACATACGAACGAGAAAAGAAACCGAAGCGCCGCAAAATGATTTTTAGTATATTTGGATTATAATTTTTAGACCCTTATTAAAATAATAAGGGTCTTTTTTAATGAAGAGTTATATCTTATAAAAATATTATTCTCTTTATTATACATATTCACTTCGTTTTATTTCGTTAACATAATATTTTTACTGTATTCTGCAATTAATGCCTGTGCATGAGCATTCCCTTGAATCACATCACGAAATTCTTTTAAAGAATACAAATGCGTAACCCCTTTTCGAGCATGAATTCTTACTGGTACACCTTGTAAAGTATCATGAAACTGAAATGGATTATCTATCGGTTCAATTGGAAAACCGAGTGTAAGTAAATACATATACATTCTTTTTGTCACTGCTGCAATGTACCATTCAGCTTTTGTTTCTAACGCATGTATAAATAAAATAGCTGTTAACCTTTTGAAATGTCCTCTCCCACGAGATGTTTTCGAAATACTTAACTTGCCTATTTCATACACATTCTTCAAATCTTTTACTAAATCATTTTTAGAAAACGGATAGAAAAACTCAGAATTTGATTGTTCAGGTACCGTATACTTAATACATTCTACTGTACCAATAGGATGTTCATCTTCTATTAATAAAAATCGTGATGGATTTAAATTACGTTCTACAAACATTAAGTTTCTTTCTTCACAAAAATCTCCCCATAGTTGCTCGAACCCAAAATGTTCTTCCTTTGTTTGAACACGCTGGAACATATTTAACCGCCTTTCCCATCGCCGCTCTGTTTTTGATAACGCTTTCACTATCTATCATATAAGAACAAATCTTCGTATGCAACTAAAAATATTTATGACTTATTATATTCTGCAAAGTGAATTAGATTCCAATTTAATCGACTTTTATCCCGCGCTCACATTCCTTTTAATAACACATTCGTATCACTTTTCAAACCTAAATTACATTATGTTTCTTTCCATACAGCATATAATTCTTCTTAATCTAAAAAAATCCTTTATGAAAAAGGATTTCTTTTACTTCTGAATGCTTTTTAACCATTTTTCAAAAATTTGTACCATCCCATGTTTTCCAGCTAATTTCTCTTCCCCTTGTTTCGTCTTATATGGATATAACTGCAAGAAAACACCGCATCCAGACTCAATTTTTTTACTATGCATATGGCTTCCTGGATATACACAAATGACTTCATAAATTGACCTTCGATAATAGACTCGCTTTCCATCCTGTTCTTCTACATACTTTATAGACCAGTACTTATACATTTGCTCAGTTGCTTTTGTATTTCCGACATGCTGAAAAATATTGTACATTGGACTGTATTTCACTTCAATAATAATAGAAGATTTATATACGTAGTTCCCATCTTCTTTTACATAACAGTCTAAGCGAATATCTGGCTTCTTCGTATCCTCACCATTGTAAAAATTACTACCTTTACTTAATGCAATAAGAGGATGTGTTTCAATTAAATCATTAAATGCGACATGCACCTTTATATCATCTCGTTCTAAAACTACTGTCGTTCCATCTTGTAATCCATCTACATAAAAATGTTCTTGTATTTGTTCACGAATTGAGTTTCTAGCCTCAAAACCAATTTGCTCTAAAATTGAAATAACGATAAAAAAAGCGTAATATTCATACACTAAAAACGTTGGCTTATAAACAAATAATAACGATGGAGATTGATCCGTATATTGCGGGAGTACTTCTAAATGATGTAGTAATTGTTGATGTGGTATCGGTAAATCATGTAAGTTCATGTTACTTGTTTCAGTAACTTCCCTCCAAAACGAAGAGTGCATTAACATTTGAAAGTATTGTACATTTTCATGCACGATATGCGCCAATATTTTATATTCTTGTATTTTCATTGAGCTCTTTCGTAAATCGGCTTCTTTTAGTAAATGTATATTTTTATATTTTTGCTTCTCTCTATCGGTTACCGATCCATTTCGCTCAATTGTTTGTATAATCGTTTTTACGGCTTGAAACTCTTCTGATTTTTTCTTTTTTTCTCTTTCTAAGATTTCAATTGTTTGACGTAAAAAACTTTTAGCTTCAATTAAATAATGATAAAATTGCATCGCTTTATATTTAAGAAATGCATTTTCCTTACTATTTTTTTGTTCCATAAACTTACGATTATAATGTTTGGCATAAGGTTTTCTTTCTGCCACTATAGTTCCTCTTCTTGTTGGCTTTCGCTCTTTTCCTTCCCATTTATATGCATTTATAAATTTTGAACTTGATTCTATTTTCTTAAAGATTTGCTTTATCATTTTCATTTTTTGGGGTAACTTTCTAAGCAACACTAAATAAGAAGAATCCTCAATATCGCTAAGTGCAGAGAAAGTCTTTTTATAATAACCTCTATCCAAAATCAACTCATTTAAAATTGACTTCACATAGTCTTGAATCATTTCAAATTGATCATCAAAAAAGTTTTTCGGTACGATTTGAAAAGCGCCATAATACGTTGTATCTTCTATGCGCACTTCAAAATGGTATAAACCGCAGCGCCATGGATAAAAGAATTCTGTTTTCCCATGTTCATATATTAATACTCTTTGTTTTTTTTCATTTATTTCATATTGAGCCTCTTTTATATTTTTCTGTCCCTCATATACTTTATTCCATATAAAAGTAATATTCATTGGGATTTCATAATTATACTGCAATCTAATTGGTTTTAATTCTTGTACTTTATAAATACATTGAACCAATGCTGTAGTAGATGTACAAAGACGATTTAATAAAATATAATCTCCTTTCCCCTCATTTCCAATGATTAACTTTAATACAAAAGGGAGCGTTTCATTCGTATCAACGATTTTTGTTTCGTAACGCCCTTCATTTTGCATATCCATACAGCTCCAGTTCCCTACGTTTTTCTCGTATATATGCTAAAGAATGTTCAAATGTAGATACTCTGTTTGCAAGTGCAGATTGCAAAAGAGGTACTAAGGTCGCTCCCCTTTTTGCTTCTTCAGAAAGTAAAGACCCAACCATCATTTCGGTCCCTCTGATTTTCGTTAATACACGCTGCTTTATTTGTAAATCAAACCCCTCTTCTCTACTGATCATATAGGTATGGTTATTTTGGAACGGTATGTTTTGCAAATAAGTCGCAATTGCATTTGCACATCGGAAAGAAATTCCCTTAGACGCATCATGTGATGACAATACGACATGCAACTTATCTAATAGCTCTAATTCTTCTTCAGAAAACACTTCAATCATCGCTTTATTTCTCATCCAATTTATCCGAAATTCTCCCGCTGTTACTTTCAAAGGTGGGTGTAATACGACTTTCCCCTGTTCCATGCCCATCTCACAAAACGGAATTTTCTGTAACGTTATTAGGTTCGTTCGGTCTAATAATCGATCGGAGAGCTCTTTCGTTGTTTCATCAAAATTCACAGTACCTACAAATATAATATTTTCTCCAATTTCAATTGTTGATGGAATTGAATTCTCAATGTCCTGAACACCCTCATACAAGTTTAAAATACGATTTTTTGTTTCAAGTTGAAGAACAGAGAGAAATGGAGTAAACCAATGCTCAATATGAGACATGTTCATTTCATCAAAAACGATTATATACAGTTGATTTTGATTTTCTTTCGCCTTCATTAACGTCCTAACTAACTTCGTTTCACTTTCAATAAAAGTACCATTCGGATGAAGGTAACCAAGTAAATCATGTGGTTCTTGATACGATGGCGAAATTGGAATCCAAACCAATTCCTCCCCATACTGTAACCCTAATGCTTCTGCATAAGTTTGCACAAAACGTGATTTCCCAACGCCCGGTATACCACCAAGAATCGTTAACATATTTGTTTTTACACTTATATGGAAATTATAAATATCCGTTTCATCCAAATATAGCCCTTTATTATGCACCATACTTTGTACATACTGTAAAAAGGACGATTCACGCTCATCCCATTCCCATTCCTCTTTTTGCACTTTTATATCCTCTACTTCAACTATCTTACCTTCTTCATGCATTCGTTTTTTTAATTGCTCATACACATGATCACTTACAAAATATAATTGATCTTCTACCGCTATTTCTACATACTTCGTCCAGTCACTGCAGTTTATATATTTACATTCCCGTTTCTGTTCAAAATATGCGATTGAGCTAATTGATGACTTTAAGGATATGTTTCCATACAGTCTTCCATCATGCCACAATAATTCGGGAGGCTCAAAGTCTTTCGGAAATTTTGGCATAAGAAATGATAAATAACCGTTGCTAAGTTTTCGTTCTAAAGACTCTCTTTTTTTATTATTTGTAACTTTAGGTGCAGGAATCATTTTATAGCTGCTTGCTATTTCTTTCGGTTCTTCTGTACATATTAACTCCACGTATACATTTCCTCTTTCATAATAAAGACGAAACATCACTAATTGCTTTTCTAATTTCCTCTTCTTTAATTCCGAAAAGATTTTTTCATTCTTTTTATTACTACATACCCCTTCAAATACATATGGTTCATTTGCAAATTGTTCCTGTAAAGTGAATGGTATTGGCGATAAGCATTGTACAAAGAAATTCTCTCCACTCTTCTCTTTCTCTGCTTTTGTAAATTTCCCTAAAAATCTCATATAGTACATTCGTTTTATAAAACTTGGCTGAAGAGCTTTATGTAATCTCACCTTAGTCACCTTCTTTTTTCATACTATTCTTAGTGTATGAAAGAAACGAAAAACTAGAAATAAAAAACCTGACGTTATCCGCCAGGTTCAAAATTAAAACGTATATTAATGAGAAGGAAATGCTTTTTTCTCTTGTAAAATTGCATTATGAGCAATTTTCATTTTAGCAAGTACGTAACGTAATCGATCTTCAGCATTTTCATCTTTACTTTTTTGTAATTCCGCCAAATTTTCAACAGAACTTGCTAAATTTTCAATGACTCCTCTCAATTCAGGATGATGATTAAAAAAAGATTCTTGCACTAATACTTTCCTTAACTCACTAGCTAAATCAATTATTCTAGACAACTGTTCTTTTTCTTCCATTCTCATCCCTCCTGAATATCTTATGTAGTAAATATTCTCTAAACAAAGAAAAAAGCCCTTTAAATAAAAAGGACTTTTTACATTTTTATATTTCCAGTTAATAACATATACAGTGATGTGATAGCCGCAACAATAATTGCCCACATCACATATCTCTCTGCACCTGCAAAACAACGGTTCCCTTGTTCTTTTCTTGCAAACGTGTAAACAATAATTCCAATTCCATACACAATTGAAACTAGTAGTAAATTCTTTAAACCAGCTGCATAAAGAAGCCATACAGAGTAAATCGAAGCAATTAAAGCTAACGCTCCATTTTTTAATTTAGCGTCTTTTAGCTCGTTTGTAATGACTAATTTTAATTGGAATAACGCTGATAATAAATATGGTAATAAAATTGATGTTGATGCAATGAAATACATAATTTGATATGTTGATTCTGAAAACAGAACGATGATAAATATAATTTGAGCAACACCATTTGAAATCCATAATGCCATGTGCGGTGTTTGCTTTTTATTTGTTTTCGTAAAGACTTTTGGAAATACGCCATCTTTTCCTGCTACATGAGAAATTTCAGAAACAAGTAAAAACCAGCCAATTAATGTACCGACAAGTGAAGCAACTAACCCGATATTAATCGCACCTGCCCCCCATGGACCAACAACATGCTCTAATACATGTCCCATTGACGGAGTTTCTAACACAGAAAGTTCGCCTCTTGTCATAGCTCCCATTGATAGGACAGAAATTAAAATATAAATGGACATTACTAAAATAAGCCCCATTACTGTTGCCTTACCAACGTCTCGGCTATTTTTCGCTCTTCCAGATAATACAACCGCTCCTTCAACTCCAATGAAAACCCAAAGTGTTACAAGCATTGTATTTTTCACTTGACCAAGTATAGCGGAAACTGAGATTGTTCCTTCCCCCCAAAAATCATGTGTAAATGTGTCCCAGCGAAATGCTGTTACCATTACAGCGATAAATAGTACGATTGGAACTAACTTTCCTATTGTTGCGATAACATTCATAATAGAAGCTTCACGAATTCCAAATAAAATTAGAAAGTGAAGTGTCCATAATAAAAGTGATGCCCCAACGATTGACGCAACATTATTTCCTCCTTTAAAAATTGGGAAGAAATAACCTAATGTACTAAACAGTAACATAATTGTTGCGACATTACCTAAGATTCCTGCTAGCCAATATCCCCAAGCACTATTAAACCCAATATATTCACCGAAACCAGCACGTGCATAACTATAAATTCCACCTTCAAGTTCCGGTTTTTGTCTTGCTAACGTTTGATATACGAGCGCAAGTGGAATCATTCCCATCGCTGTAATACACCAGCCAATTATTATTGCGCCACTGTTTGCTCCTACTGCTAAATCATGCGGTAAACTAAAAACACCGCCACCAACCATCGTTCCAACTACTAATGCGATTAATGGAAAGAATCCTAATTTCTTTTCTATTTGTACCACCCCATCTGTCATTCTAGGTGTTATGTTCGTTCAACTATTAAAGTCACCTTTTTCTCTAATAGACGTTTCTCTTATATTTTTTCAGGAAAACATTACTTATTCTAAAAGAAAATGAACAAAAATGGAATACTTTTTTGAAAAAATGTATAAGTATGCACAAAAAAACCGCTCATTTTGTAATGAACGGTCATTTCAAACATATAAATTTGTATATTTCTTGTAAATTTAACGAAGTAAATTCTCTTTTTGTAAAAATTGTTTTGCGACTTCTTCACTACTTTTACCATTCACATTAACTTCATAATTCATTTTTCGCATTTCTTCATCTGTAATCTTTCCAGATAATTTATTTAATACCTTTTCAAGTTCAGGATATTTCTGTAACGTTTCTTTTCTTAATAATGGTGCTCCTTGATAAGGTGGGAATAACCCTTTATCATCTTTTAGCACTTTTAGTCCGTATTGCTCCAATTCACTATCTGTTGAATATGCATCAATTACGTTAACATCTCCAGATTGAATTGCGCTATAACGCAGCTTCGGCTCCATCGTTTTAACATTCGAGAACTTATAGTTATATAATTTTTGCATTCCTTTATAACCATCTTCACGATCAGCAAATTCCAATGTAAATCCTACTTTGGCTTCCTGCGCAACATTCCCTAAATCAGAAATAGTATTTATATTCTTTTGATCTGCTATTTTTTTCGGCATGGCTAGTGCATATGTATTGTTATACTCCATTGGCATCAACATAATCATATTATATTTCTTTTCCAGTCCAACGCGAGCCTGCTCATATACTTCATCACGATTTGTACTCTTTGGTTCTTCTTTCACGAAAGTAGATAGCGCTGTTCCTGAAAATTCTGGGTACACATCTACTTCACCTGATTTCAACGCTTCAAATACAAATGCTGTTTTCCCAAGACCTGGTTTTAATTGTACGTGTAAATCGGTATCTTGTTCAATAAGCTGCTTATACATTTGAATTAAAATTTCAGGTTCTGATCCAAGTTTGCCCGCAATAACAATATCTTTCTTTTCTGTACTCCAAAGAAATGGAGAAGCAATCATTACTACAACTATACATATCGTCAGTATAACACGCTTAGAAGAGCGTTTCGGTCGTTCAAGTATGCGAAGTACTATATCAAAGAATAAAGCGAGTAACGCGGCTGGTACGGCCCCTAAAATGATAAGTGCATGATCATTTCGATCTATACCTAATAATATAAGCTTACCTAGCCCACCAGCACCAATGAGAGCTGCTAATGTAGCCGTTCCAACAATTAATACCATCGCTGTACGAATACCGGCCATAATGATAGGCAATGCAAGAGGAAGTTCTACCTTCCACAACCTTCTCCAACTATTCATCCCCATAGCTCTCGCGGCTTCTATTAGTGATTCATCTAATTCCCTTATTCCTGTATATGTATTTCGTAAAATAGGTAATAGTGCATACACAACTAATGCGATAATCGCTGGAAGTTTTCCGATTCCTACTAACGGAATTAATAGTCCAAGTAATGCAAGTGATGGCACTGTCTGCATTACCGCAGAAGTTCCTATTATAAATTCAGCCATTCGTTCTTTTCTTGTTAATAAAATGCCAAGTGGCACCGCTATAATTACTGCAAAAAATAATGAAATAAGCGATATTTGTAAATGCTCACTTAATGCAGTTAGTAATTCTATTTTTCGTTCTTGGAACGTTTGTATAAAATTAGTCACTGTTTAACCTCTTTCCTTCATTTGTTCAACAATGTAATTGACAATATGACGACTTGTTAACGCTCCAATATATTGACCGTTTTCTTCAACTGGAACGACCTCCTCGTCACGCACACGAACTAGCGCTTCTTCTAAAGAAGAATGTAATGATAGTGCCTGCCCTTCTAATTGCACACTTTGATCAAGCGGCAATACATCTGCTACACTTTTCTCCTCATACCAAGTTCGTCCACGATTTCCAATGAACTCCTCTACAAATTCATTTTTCGGATTATGTATAATTCCTTCTGGTGTATCTAGTTGAACAACTTTTCCTTCTTTCATAATACAAATGCGATCTCCAAGTGATAATGCTTCTTGCATATCATGTGTTACGAACACGATTGTTTTTTGAATCTTTTTTTGCAACTGTACAATATCCTTCTGAAGCTGTTCCCTACTTAATGGATCTAACGCACTAAATGGTTCATCCATAAGAACGATTTTCGGGTTTGCGGCTAATGCTCGCACGACACCGACACGTTGTTTTTGTCCTCCTGACAATTCATCAGGCATACGATCTCGATATATATCCGGATCTAATCCAACCATATGTAACAAGTCATCGACGCGTGCTTTTATTTCCTTTTTGCTCCATTGCCTCATTTCAGGAACAACTGCAATATTTTCAGCGATTGTCATATGAGGAAACAAAGCAATCTGTTGCAACACGTATCCTATATCCCAACGTAATTCGTTTATATTATATTGTTGAATATCTTTTCCATCGATTAAAATCGACCCTTCAGTCGTTTCGATTAAACGATTAATCATCTTCATTGTCGTTGTTTTCCCGCAACCACTCGGACCGATGAGAACAAAAAATTCTCCCTTTTTAATTTCTAAATGCAATGAATCCACTGCTTTCGTGCCATCTTCATACGATTTTGACACATGATTAAATTGAATCACAAATACAACTCCTTTACTGTTGTTTCCTTTATTTTGATGGAATATGGCATTCATTTCAAATGATACGCTTTTAAATTAAAAAAGAGCTCGCATTTGAGCTCTAACGATCGAACAATATTGTTTTCATAATAGCAGCATATTCGCGAACATACATTTTTCTCTTAGAACGAATTGGTGTTTCAGCAGCTAGTGCCTCCATCTTCATGCCTAAACGCTTTGCAATTATTTTCGTTCGATATAAATGATACGTATTACTTACAACTACCGCATGTTTCACATTATATAAATCCATACTAAACTTTAAGTTTTCATACGTATTTGTAGATTGATCTTCTATTAAAATACGACTCTCATCTATACCATGTACCATTAAATAGTTTCTCATGCTGTGAGCTTCCGATATATCTTCATCTTCTCCTTGACCACCTGAAACAATTACTTTCGCTTCAGGATGGGAAAATAAATACTCCAACGCTACATCCAAACGATTTTGAAGAGATAAAGACGGTCTATCTCCAAATAACTTTGCACCCAGTATAAGAACGTACGGAGAGTGATAGCTCAATTTTTCACGAGCAACTTTGTTCATTCGAAACGTCATATAAATGATGTATAGTGGCGGTAATAATAAAATTATAAGAAAGATCCATTTGTTCATAAATAAGTATTCACTCCCTTTCTTTTGATTATATAGAAAAAGAAAGGGAGGCAGAAGTGTTTTTTCAAACGATTGATTTATTAGAAACATGCGCCGCTACTTTACGTTGTGATAGTACATAATAAATAGCGATTCCTAATGAGAAGATCAATATGCAGCTTAATACGTAAAACGGCAGCATGACTCCGACTTTAGATACACCCGCTGTAAACAACATTAATAATAAAATTCGTATTCCAGTACCAATTAGGCGAAATAAGCTGTCTACACGTCCCATTACTTCGTTTGGAATTTCCTCCATCATCAATACATTTCTCGCCACTCTTGTACCCGCATTTCCAACTGCATGAAAAATTGCAAGTCCATATAAGAAAATTACGGAAGGTTCAATAATCATTACGGTAATTGAAATTACATAAATGAACATCGTCATAACGATTGAAACTTCTGTTTTTACATATTTCATTATGAGTGGAATACAGATTCCTGCAACAACCGCTCCAACACCGTACATCATCCCCTCTATTGCGTATACAAAGGCATTGACTTTAAGTATATCCGAAATATAAACTGGTATTAAATAATTTGCCATCATAACACCTATAAACGGCATATAAGTGGCCAGTAAGAACCAAAAGA
Organism: Bacillus cereus group sp. BfR-BA-01355; assembly: GCF_022663675.1. Taxonomy (NCBI): domain Bacteria; kingdom Bacillati; phylum Bacillota; class Bacilli; order Caryophanales; family Bacillaceae; genus Bacillus; species Bacillus cereus group sp. BfR-BA-01355. The sequence goes on along the minus strand of NZ_JAKUFY010000032.1, from coordinate 6,338 downwards.
GCTTAGGACGTTTTTTCATAAAGTGAATTCCTTCAAACAATTGCTTCTTAAATATTATTTTTCTTTTCACTTCTTTTTTCTTTACGTACGGTATACATAAGAAAAGAAAAAATGCTCCAGCAAAAGTTAACATGTCTACTAACAAAATCCACTTCAAAGATACAATTTCAATTAAGAAGCTCGCGGCCGCTCCAGAAATAACTTGTGTTAACTGTCCTTGTATTTCCATCGTTCCACTTAAACTTTTATAATGTTCCGCTTGAAATATCTCTTGGTTGAACGCAAATATTGTAGGATAAAATAATAAATAGTAGAATGATCCGGCTATATAAATAAGAATATAGTGAATAGAATGATAAGGTTGCCCCGCAAATCCCCATATAACCATTATTCCAATTACGGCAATTCCGATTCCTTCGTTACATAGCAATAAAGATTTTCTTGAAAAACGATCAATACTTTGCCCAATGAGTGGTGTTAATAAAAACATAATGAGGGTTGCAATGATAGAAACATAACCAAACGTTGTCTCTCCTCCACTCTCTTTAATTAACAGCCACGGAATCGTTATCATAACAATTCCGGAACCAATAGCAGATAGACTATTGGCCCCTAGAATGTAATACAAGCGAGAATCATGATAAAGTGAGGACATATCACTCCACTCCTAGTTGCTTTTTCACCTCTTTATATACGCTCATATATGCTTTTAATTCTTTAACTACATCATGAATTAATGGTTTGGCATCTTCCCCAAGTTCACCATCTTGCACATGTAATCCATCAAGCACAACTTGTTTTGGAATTGCATTTGCATAAACACCTCTAGCGACCGTTCGCATGCTGTTTAATGCATTTATTCCACCTTTACCGCCACCAGCAACCGCTAACAACGCAACTGGTTTATGAATAAATTCACTACTACTTAAGTAATCTAAAGAGTTTTTCAGCGCACCGCTCATCGCATTATGATATTCTGGTGTACATAATACAACCCCATCCGCAGCTTTCACTAACGTTTTCAATTTTTTTACTGCCTCTAAATCACGTTGTGACTCTTCTCCATTGTATAAAGGTAACTCCTCAATTGCTAAATCATATAATTCCCCTTCAAATTGATCCGCAATATATTTTGCCACCACGCGAGTTCTACCAAATTTTCTTGGTGTACCGTTAATAACGACTAGTTTCATGATTATTTCTCCCCTTTGTTTTCAAGTTCTACTTATATATTATCAGAAATTTCTATACAAAACACAATATAAAGAGTTAACTTGTTTCATAAAATAGTATGATAAACAAAAAAGAACTCATACTTTCGTATGAGTTTCGTATAATTACTTTGTTTCATCTCTCAGACTCAATGTACCTAAACTTTCATTTGCTTCAAAATGATTATATGCTTTTTCCGCTAATTTTTTCCGTTCTTCTGGTAATTCTATATATTTCATTACGTTTTCAATTATTTTTTCGTACGGAGTAAATACAATTCCCGGCCACTCTACCTCATCTTCTGGATTACTATTTTCGGAAATAATAAATTTCTTATTTGCGACTGCATAAGACACGCGAGGTGTTTCAAGAATTCCTGATAAGTAAAAATGAATATTTAATATAATTTTAGCTCTAGCAATCAATTCATTTCTAACAATTCCCCACGCATTATTTTTAAAAACTATATTTAAATTCGGGGCAATCGCTTTTAGATGATCAAAAATAGCTTGCCGCCTCGGATTAAGGGCACCTATAAACAGAATATCAATATCTTCAGTAATCTCATCTTCAAATGCATCTTTTTTTATTTCCAAAGTTGGAGCATAGTTCATTTCTACATGTTTTATTTCTTTTCCTACCCCTTTTTGTTTTAGCCATTCTATATTTTGTTTACTATAATCCCAAATCACTCTATCTTTTAATAATATTAAATAAAGGGGGTGCGCATATGGACTTCCTTCGTATAGCTGTTCTAAATTATAAATAATTGCATCTTTCGGAAGAAGATTCGGGTTATATGCGTATGTATGTGCTCCAAAAACAACTGTATTCTTTACATTTTCCAGTATTGTTTCTGATATAATTACTGTATTTCCCTCCTGCTCCAACCGCCACTTTAAAGCTCGCGCAACATCTATGAAACTACCGTATGTCTTTGGACATATAAAAAGACAATAATCATATTCTTTATTCAAATAAGCTTCCATTAATTTTAAATTATTTTTATATAAATCTACATCCGGATGTTTAAGTGCTAACTCATTTGCATGTTTTCTTGCTACTTTATATAATCCAGCATAATAAGCAGCGATGCATCTTCTTAATTCGATTCTTTCACGATGTTCATCTAATACATCCATGTTTAAAAGAAGATTTGCGATACAATACGCTTTTAAATGATCACGATCATAATAATAGTCTAGTAGTGGCATCAATTCTTCATACGTATTTCCATGCACCGATTCTCCTAGTTCAATCGCCCATCGCATTAATTCCATGATTACTCCACTACTCCTTTAACCGAAAATGTATTTAATAAAATTTCGCATTATTCTCTACTATATTTGCTATATGAAATGGAATCTCTTCTTTAATCGATTCCAAATACTTTTGCGACACGGCCCCTAAATGTTTTTTATGAGGTATATAGAAAGCACTAATAGAAATTTCATAGTCAAATAAGTAATCATACACATGATAATCTACAAATAGAAGATCATCCTTTGGAAAAGGAATTTCCTTCCCTTGCAGAGCATACATCAAAGCAATATTGTTTTGAGATCGTAATCGATACAACCTTGCAAGTTGGTATAATGGCTCAGCCCGAGTTGGTCTATATTCCCACGCTTTTTGAAAATAAAAAACAGCTAATGCTAAATATTGCTCTTCTTGCCCTTTAACATTTTCTTTTTCATCAGCATCTGTCACTTCATTTTGTTTATTTGCTGAACGATTTGCTAACTGCTCATAACAAAATCCTATTCGCAATAACGAATAGAATACCTCTTCAACCCATCCCCCTGCTTCCACTCGTTTTTTATACCATTTAATCGAATCTTCAAATTGACTTAAATGAAAATAAGTCTGGGCTAAATAAAATAAATATCTTATATGCAAATCTGGCGTTGTTTCTGGGTCATTTATTCCTTGTAACAACAACCTCTCATCTCTTTCAAATTTATCAGCTTTACTCCCCCCATCTCCGGGATCATTCACGACAAGAGTCTCTAACCGATCTACCCTCGTATTGTAATTCGCTCCAACTTTTGAACGATCTATATCCCAATACTCATGAGTAACACCGACAGATTTCCATGGTAAAGAAGCTTTTAATAGACGTGTAAGCCAATATTTAATATGAACATCATATTGCAATGTAAGATAATGATCTTCCGTTAAGCTCGTTTTATCGAAATTCGGATCAACCTCTAAAATCATATCCGCATCTAATATTAATAAATAATCCGCTTCTGGATATGTTTTTTGCGCTAATGAAACTGCTAAGCTTCTGTTATAACCAAAGTTTTTAAACGGCTCATGATGAACTGTCCCAGGTATCTCATTTTCCTTACACCAATTTCCAATAATTTCAGGCGTATTATCCGTCGATCCAGTATCACAAATAGAAACATAATCTACAATTGATTTTGTTGCATTTAAACATCTTTCCATAATTCTAGACTCATTTTTGACGATCATACAAAGACATAACTTTTTTTCTTCCTTTACAGACTTCACTTGCTCATTTCCCATTTAACCACCTCATATTTTATTAACACGCTCTTCTCATATGTAACAACATTTTTTAGCTATACTGATGACATAAGCACCCTTTTACTATTTATGAAAACTTCATTTTATTTATTCTTACTTTTATGTTGGGACATATTTCATGCTTCGCTTTATATTTGATACAATCAATATAAAAAAACATAATACGGGAATCCGTACATTTCAAAGTCTAAGAGGAGGTTATATTTTGTTGGATTACATTTGGCTAGATGACAAATCACCAATTTTAGAACAACTACCAAGAAACTTTAAATCTGCAGCTATATTGCTACATCCTTTTGTCCAAATGCCTTTAGGATGGGAAAAGTCTGTGAGAAAAAGACCATATGAGCACATCTATCCTAGCGCTGAAGAAATCATTCATAATGGGAAGTCCGTTTCTTGGAAGGAAATGATGTCTTGTAGTGGATTACATTCATACGCAGACCTAGCAATGGCCATGTTGACTTCCATTAGTGCCTTTTCAGAAGAATATAAAAGAGAGGATTTAGCTGAAAAGCTACATTCAAACTTAAAAAAAGATTTTTATTATCCAACAGAAGATTATACGTCTATATTTTTATTACACAAATTACTTAAACTCCTCGGTTCTAGAGGTGCAAGAAATCTATATTTCTCTGAACCAATTCTTGATACAAACGGATTATTACAGGTAAATAATACTACTCCATTAGATATTTGGGACATTAGCAATAATGAGTTAATTATTACTGGCGAAGACAATGAGTATGCGTTTATGAGTATATACGATTCCTTTACAACCTTATTATTAGCTAAAGAAGAAAATATAGAATATATTGTTCAATCAATGAATGTTGAAGCTGTCATTTGTGACAACAAAACGATGATTGATTGGTATTTGTAAATTAGTAATTTCTTAAACTATAAAAAAGAAACTTGCGCTTATGCACAAGTTTCTTTTCAAAAACATCCTTATTTTTTTACAACTTCATGTCCACCGAACTGATTACGTAGTGCTGAAACTACTTTTCCATGGAATGTATCATCTTCCTGAGAACGATAGCGCATAAATAATGACATCGCGATTACTGGTGCCGCTGCTTGTAACTCAAGCGCAGTTTCAACAGTCCATTTCCCTTCTCCTGAAGAGTTCATTACACCTTTAATGCCATCAAGTTTAGGATCATCTGCAAATGCTTTTTCAGTTAAGTCCATTAACCAACCGCGGATTACTGATCCGTTCGCCCATACTTTTGCAACATCTTCATAATTGAAATCAAAGTCACTCTTATCTAGTACTTCAAATCCTTCAGCGATTGCTTGCATCATGCCGTACTCAATACCGTTATGAACCATTTTCAAGAAATGACCACTACCAACGCGGCCAGCATAAGAATAGCCATTTTCTACTGCTAAATCTTTAAATAAAGGTTCTAATTGGTCATAAATTTCTTTTTCTCCACCAACCATTAAACAAGCACCGTATCTAGCTCCTTCTACACCGCCAGATGTACCGATATCTACATAATGTAATCCGAAGCTTTTTGCTTCTTCAGCACGGCGTAACGTATCTTTATAGAATGAATTTCCACCTTCAATAACGATATCACCTTCATCTAATAACGGATACACATCTTTTAATACTGACTCTACAACTTCTCCTGCAGGCACCATTACCCAGATCGTACGAGGAGCTTCTAATTCAGCGATCATTTCTTTTAATGTATGACGTGCAGTAATTCCTAGTTTTCCTGCCTTTTCTACAAGCTCTTTATTTACATCGTATACAACTACTTCATGCTTGTCTTCATGTAAGTGTTCAGCTAATGGGAATCCCATTTTTCCTAATCCAATTAAACCTAGTTTCATATTAATCAATCTCCCATTCTATACAAATATATTTAATATCGAAATTAATCCAAGTGCTACAACTGATAGTATAGTCTCCATTGCGGTCCATGTTAATAATGTTTCTTTCACAGTCATTCCGAAATATTCTTTAATCATCCAAAATCCCGAATCATTCACGTGTGATAAAATTAATGACCCTGCGCCTGTTGCAAGTGCTAGTAATTCAACATTTACACCAGGTATACTTGCTGCAATCGGTGCTACAATTCCAGCTGCTGTCATCATAGAAACAGTTGCCGATCCAGTTGCGATTCGGATTAGTGCCGCAATTCCCCACCCTAATAATATCGGTGAAATATGCGATTCTTTCGCCATATCTGCAATTGTCGTTCCAATTCCAGAATCTAATAGTACTTTATTAAATGCGCCGCCTGCACCAATCACTAACAATATGTTTGCAATTGGACCAAGGCAATCATTTGTAAATTGTAATACTTTATCTTTCGAGAAACCTTTTGCATATCCAAGACTAAAGAAAGAGTAAATAGTTGCAATTAATAAAGCGACAATCGGATCTCCAGTAAAGTGTAATACTTGTGCTAGTTGACTCGTTTTATTTAATGCAACTTCTGCTATTGATGCACCAAGCATAAGAAATACTGGAAGTAAAATTGTAAACAATGTATTCCCAAAGCTAGGAAGCTCTTTTTTATTATCTTTTTCAGCAAATTGCTCCGCTA